>JBKEAG010000092.1:0-3689 GCA_047972025.1 Moheibacter sp. | reverse complement strand
CTCAATACTTTGAATTCTCCCAAATGCGAATTGAATTTGATTTTGGCTCCGTCGATGACCAATAATTGTTCTTCAACAGCCGCATCTTCTTTTTTCTGTTCGTCTCTTACGGCTTCCATTTCTTGACTTCCTGCTTGAGCTTCCCGGCTGATTTCACGCATTTGTTTTTCTTCGGGCGTACTCATTTGTCCGATGGTAGGAATAGAGTTGTACTCTTCCTCTCGGGCTTTTCGCTCTTCAACTTGCTGTATTAACGACTTTTTTCTGAACCAAGACATAGTAGGTTGTGATTTATTTGGTTAAACATTGCAGAGGCTTCTTGTAGTCTGTTATTTTTATAAATATAGATTTCTTGAAAATCATTTTTGTCACGTTTTACGGTAACTGTTTCTTCTTTCTGTTTAATGATAGTGTTTTCGTTTTCCTCTAATTTCCAAAGACCGTTAAAAACCAAACCCAGCATTCTTTTTTCTGATAAAAATTGTATCAAAAGTTCTTCGTTTGCCAGTATTTTGTCAATTTGTAGATAATAGTTTTCCAATACACTGCCACCATGATTCTTTTTCAGTTTTGTTTTAATTTCTTTAAAGCGTTTTTTTAGGTGGGGTATATTGAGTACACTGTTTATCGTTCCTTGAACATCAGACTGAACCAATAGCTCATCAAAAATACTACTTAGTTTTCGAAGCAATAAGGTATCAAAAGGTCCCTCCATTTGGTCTTCTAAAGTAAGAAACTGGTGTACATAGTTTTCACCAATCATCCCTAAATATTTTATTTTTACTTTTCTGATGTAGTGGTTATCCGGTGTTTTTTTAGACTGGGTATTTTCTTTTTTTACAACCGTATGAAAGCGGTACATTACCGAGTATTTTTCTTCGGGACGGTAAACTGTTGTTGATATTTGGGTTTCGGGTAGCATAGGGTTTAATTATGTTCGGGACGTATTCTATCATATGTAGGAGTATGACCAAATCTATCTGTAAGGGAATTTACTCTCGCAGATCTATGTAAATATTTGTTACGTAGTTTTGTTAAGAGTGTATCAGAAACATAAGCAATAATCGTAACTCCTTCTAGTTCGAAATACTCAATATTTTCCTCTTCTATTTCCTCAATTGGGGGATTTGGTTTTTGTTCTTCAATTAAGTCGTCTTCTTTTAGAGGAAGCTCTTTTTTAAGCAACCATTTTTTACCTTCATTTATTGTATTTTCTTGAAGATAATCTTTTACTCGATATAAAAAATCATCATTTAAATCATAATCGGATAAAATTTTAGAGTGTTTTAGGTTGTTACTCAATTCTTTAACTGCATAATCTGACATGAAGTGTAGCATGATAAGACTGTAACCTCTATAGAGATACCGAAAACCCTCTAAGTAGTCACGTTTAAATTTAGGCTCTGCTATGGATACTTGTTTATTTTTATACCAGCCTTGCTTTATCAAATTAGCTCTAAGCATTTCCAATCTTTCTTCATCTTCCGATCTTTCATGGATAATATGTTCAAATTCTGTAATGCCAACTGTTGGATCGGGATTTATGCCCGTTTCTGCTATAATTTCGTTTAGTTCGGCTCTAGATAGGGTATCGTTTTCGTAACTTCCACCTATATCACTATGTACTCCAGGAAACTCATGTTCTATTCCCGTTAGCAATTTTACAGGACTAAATTTTCTGCCTTTAATATTGAGCCGGGTGAGTGCAAAATTTCCCCTATGCTCATCCATGGCAGTAAAATGTACTGCTTTTTTAGGAGCACCCAAGTCGTGAAGATGAAGCTCACTGTAATGTTCGTCAAAGTCCGGGACTATCAGACATTCCGGATCGTAGGAAGCAACGGTATCATATATACCTAAAAAACGAACATTTAAAGTCATATTGTCTATCAAATCCCTAGGTATTCCCGCTTCTAACAATTCTGTACCTAAATGACCAAATTTAGGTAGTTTACCTTCTTTTAACCATTTTTTCTTTATCCCATAACCATCATGATCCACCTCTATGCTTCGGGCATACATAACAGGGGGTGTATAAGACCTCGGCACATACTCGCCCTTCTGCAAATTGTATAAAAAATTACGTGCTGCGGCCGCTCCACGGCTGAAGCCAAAAGCATCAACATTAAGGATGATTTTTTTTAATTTCCTCTTATTTGGATTTTTATTTCTTTCATTTTTAATTTTATCAGCTAGTTTCTCACATCCTGATTTTACTTTTTCAATAATTCCGGTATCGCCACGCCCATATTTATACCCTTCTCCATCGTCTTTTTTCTTTTTCGTTTCTCTATCCACAGTACCTATCCCTTCTATATAAATAGAATAAGACTCTCTTTCAGTACACATATATTTCCGCGCAACATTGGTAAAATCATTGCCAAAGCTGTCTTGCTTTTTGTATTTTTTGTAAATTTTCTGCTCTGATTTGCTTGCTTTGACACCTACCATCTCTCCTTTCTGCTGAACTTTTTTTCGTATTTCAGTATGATATTGGTTATTACTGGTTCCGTCAAAAAACACACCATGAATTACAGTTAAAACCCCTTTTTCTATAGAAGCACTTCCTGAATTGTAAACAAATGTTTTTCCCATGATTAATCAGTTATAACGATTTCATTATTTATTAACCATACTTCCTCATCATTACCTTTAAGTACAATAGATGCATAGTTCTTAGATTCATTTACTCTGATTATGAGTTCTGCTTTACCCTCTTGTTTATGTTTAAATACTCTATTAAAAGCACTTAAAATTTCTTCCTCATTATATTTTATAGTTCCCTCAAATAATTTGTTTGGTTTTTCTTCCCAACTAAAGTATATTTTGTTTGGAATAGTTCTTTTTGTCAAATTTTTCCATTGGAGATTAATGGGAACATCGTATTTTTCTAATTCAGTGTCCCCAAATAAAGTTTCTAATTCTCCATTGAATAGGAAATAATCAATTTCAATTATTTTTCCATTATTAGGTAATTCAAATTCAATACTCCAATTGTATCTTTCTCTATAAGTATCCCAGATTCCAAAGGGGATAGGCTTATTTCGATTGGCTTCTGCTACTTCTTTTGGAACGATGTCAAACTCGTATAGTATCTTTCTTTGGTATTCGGGGTTAAACATATTCTTTTTAGGTCCTACAGGCAAAGCGTCTATCTGTTCTTGAGAAATGGTGACTTTTTTTCCTTGATATCTTCCTATCTCAATTTGTCTTCCTGCCCCTTCTAACCAAATAACCACAACTCCTCCGGGCGCAAATCCCGTGATAATCTTTTTGTATTCTTCCTTTCTTGGTTCGGGATAATCTTTATCTAAAGAAGGTATATAATAACCCTCTCTAAACAGTGAGACCATTTTGTCGTAATCTATAGGAGTGTCTATTTCATAGAAAACACCCTCTACATAGGATACCCATATAACATGTAGATGGTTAGGAATAGTTCTTATCCCATCTCTCATCCCGCTATTTGCAGAACCCCACTCTCCGTGAGTTGTTCCACTATACAAACTTGTAAAATCTCCATCAGCTGATTGTAAGCCTCCCATGTAAACATCTATTGGATAGCCATAGGCAGATGATGTTGCTTCTGCCCATCTAAACTCTTTACTCATATTTTTTTCTTTGTTTTGACAGCTAGCCAATTGTATGGTGAACAAGAGGATTGCTGTGTATTTTATGATATTTTGCAT
>JBKEAG010000089.1:0-10630 GCA_047972025.1 Moheibacter sp. | reverse complement strand
TTGGTGTAGGAACTGCTGTTGTTTGTAACAATTATGTAGCTGTTGGCTATCACAATGAAAGGCTAGAACTTCCTGATTTATCTGATGAAGAAAGTTATGGAAAACGTCTAAAAAAGAAATTGGTCGATTTACAAATGGGTATGAGTGATGACCCTTTTGGATGGCGTATAAAAGTTGAAGAAAACTAGATAGAGGTTCTATTCTAAGTTTAGAAAAAAATTGGTAGTATCTCACCAAGTGTGTAAAGTTAAAAATATCGAGGGTTGCAACCCTCGATATTTTTTTATTACTTTAAGAGTCTGTCTAAATTTTAAAAAATAAAATTTTTATGGTGTAGAAAAACAACAACACAAAACATTTTAGAAGATAAGCACAAAAGAAAGTATAGCTTAAGAGAAATTTTCAATGCTCTATTTTGTCTATTAAAAACAGGATGCCAATAGTGAATGCTGCCAAGAGAATTTCCTAATTGGAAGTTATTCGGATAGACGTAAGAAAAAAGTTCAATAAAAATGAAAATTCAAGTATGATCTAAATCATATATCAAATTATTTATTTTCAATATAATTGGTATCATTAATCTTGAATATACTTAAAATATGAAATGTTTCTCCCCTTAAAAAGAAAATCATGATGATGCTCTTCATGATTTTCTCTGTCTATGGGATTTCACAAATTCCTAAGGCAAAATTCTCCATCCAAGCTACATCTAACTCGAATGAATTTCAGCTGACCGATGAGAGTGAGAACACCCCTACTAGTTGGTCTTGGAATTTTTCAGGAGGTAGCCCTTCTACTTCTTCAACCCCCATAGTATCTTACTCTTCTTCTGGTACCTATGAAATTTCGTTAACTGTAACAAATAGTAATGGAACTTCTACTATTACTTCGGAAATAGAAATTGATAGTAATGGGAGCATTATTGATTTATGCACAGGAAGAAATGATGATGGAACCTTAATGCCTGACACTCACGTTATTGATACCGATTGGACTTATACCTACCCTGATGGAACAATCGGAGTAGCTTCTACTGATGACAAGTATTCTGGATGGTCCAGTGCTCAAATTCCTCCAGCAAATAACCAAAGGAGTGTTTGGATCAGTGGGCAAAACTTTATTGGTGGTTATCATTATTATACAAGCAAATCATTTACGATCCCAACAAATGCATTGGATGCAAAACTTATATTACGGTCTCTTTCATTTGTTCGAAATTGGACATATCTGGTCAATGAAACTACAGGAACTGAGACGAGAATCACAAAAACCACTTGGATAAATAATAGTGCAATAGGTTGGTATAATTCTAGAAATCCACTGGTTGATAATTTATCTCTAGAACCAGGTACTTACCACATAAAAGTGAAAGTCTATACAAATAATGGTGGTATTCATCAGGCAGTTGATGTTAACGCTTATGTAAGTGGGGGTATCAACCTCACCAATGATAAATTTTGAAGCAGATACTGTAAGTGCAATTGAAGGTACTCCTATCACATTCAATAGCTTACCCGAAGGGAATCCGGTATCTTATTCTTGGTCTTTTAATAATGGTACATATACCACAACCTCTACAGAGGCTAATCCTGTTGTTACTTTCACCAATCAAGGTACTTATGATGTGACTTTAACAACAACTTATAGTGATGGTTTAGTTTCTTCTTTAACAATTGAAGATTATATTGAAGTTAACCCTAATGATATTGATTATACCCTAGCTCCTAATAGTTATATTTTTGATCCTTTTCAAGATAATTATGATGGTTTATATATTCCTGTAAAAAAAGCATACGATATGTGGGCGAATGAAAATGGCTACTTGAATACTCCAATTACAGAAAATAATCTTTCTGCAGTAATTCTTTGGCAAGATGTCTCCGGTTTAATAATTTCAGACGAAAACACGCCAGCTAATTTTTATGATTTACCAATAATAGGAAATGGAAGTAATGCTAAAATAAAAGTTTTAGTTAATAAAACAAAAGGTGAGGGAAATGCAGTCATTGCTTTCAAAGTAGCCGGAGAAGTAAAATGGAGTTGGCATATTTGGGTTACTGATACTCCTGAGATTGGAGCAGCTAATACTGTTCTACAATCTTATAATAAAAATTTAGATGGTGATAACTTTGCTCCAACTTTTATGGATAGAAATCTTGGAGCTACAGATACTCATTTTTTAGGAAATGAATGGAATAAATCTGGAGGATTAATGTATCAATGGGGAAGAAAAGATCCTTTTCCTCCTCTAATCTATAAAGATTATACATTTTATGAGGTTGAAGGAGACATTGGAATTGTAAAATACCATATATCTAGAGGTGAGGCTACCTTAAAAATGAAAGATGACTTTACAATACTTAGACCTTATGATGATATTAATAATAATATAAAATACTCTATAAACAATCCTTTTAATTATATCTATAATCAAGATAATTCTTCTTGGTTCTCTTCATCTCCAAATTTAGGTCCAATTCCCGAGCACTAATTATAATAAAATGTTTAATTTATGGTCAGACTCCTACTCTGGAGAAGTTGGAGGGCAATATGCGTCTAGCTCAAGATTCAAACCTTATCAATTAAAATCATCATACGATCCATGTCCTCATGGTTGGAGAATCCCTTCTCATAATGGTTATCAAGTAACATTAAGTGCTTTTTCCGTATGGGGACGTGACAGTGGACATAATGATGACAGTGATTATAAAAATATTTATCCAAATACTACAAATCCTAAATTAATCGGTGTAAAAGCTTACCCTGGATTAGGCATAGATTTCACCGATGTTACCAATAGATCTATTGGTATTTATCCATTAACTGGCAATTATGATAAAAATGACAATCCTAATAATAAGCCAATTTTTCAAGATGTATTTTCAGAATCTAATATTTGGAGCACCACTTCATATAATAGTTCAGCACGATCTTTTAAGTTATTTACTGCTTATGATCGTATTGATAATGATCCAATATATGGTATGCATAAACTACTCTTTTCTAGTAATGCAGCAACTGATTTCACTCAACAAGCCCAAGCAGTAAGATGCATTGTTGATCCAAACATAAATCATCTTCCAGATTTTTCAGCAGAATATATTTCTACAGATACTCAAAAAAGAAATTACAAAACTGGATTAGATAACCCTAACAGTTATATTATTGAAAATAATATAACACAATTGGATATTCCAATAAATAAAGCTTTTGCTATCTATAATCAGTATTTAACGGATAGAGAATGGCCATCTGGAACTTTAGGAGCAAAAGTTGTTTGGACTACCAATACAAATCTAGTAAAAAAAGTCTCTTTAGTTAATGCTAATATATCTGACCCCAATTCAGGTATAGTAAAAGTTGAATTTGGTGATAATACCCCTAAAGGAAATGCCGTCATTTCGCTTACCGTAAATGATGAGATTATTTGGAGTTGGCACCTTTGGGCTCCAAATACAAATCCAACTCTAAATCCAATTACATATACTAATGAAGAATCTATCCCTTCATTGAATCTCGTAAATACCACAAAAAGCGGTGTCCATCCACTAACTACAACTTTTATGGATCGAAATCTAGGTGCATTAGATGCATTTCCATCAGTCATTAATCCTAGTAATCCAACAAGTTCAGAACTTGATTTAATAGAAAATTCAGGTGGTCTTCACTATCAATGGGGAAGAAAAGACCCTATTCCTACTTTTTCTAAGGTTGGAGGTACTTCTTATGTAATCTATTTAGAATCTGAGAAAGACTTATCCGGGAATTCTCTTTATAACTCTATAATTACTGAAAATGATTACTTAAATAACTATACAAAATCTTACAACATATATGGATCATCACCATCTACTCCGAGGTATAAAAAGATACAAAAAAGTATAACCTATTCCGTAAATAATCCCTTACATTATTTATACCATTTAGAGATTGGCTCTCCTAATGTTTATCAAGATGTAAAGGATTGGATTGCTGATGAAAGAAGTTTAGCAGATAACCGATGGGGACATGCTGATAAAAAATCACCCTTTGATCCATGTCCTGCAGGTTGGAGAGTACCTGACGTTTCTTTTGTTTTTTATGATAGTAATACATTTGAACTTGGTTCCTATATTTACTCAGGCGCAATAGGAACATCTCCTTGGTATAGAAATAAAATAAGAAGCGGTTCTAGTCCAGAGCAAAATAGACATCTAATTCAAAAAAATAAATATGGAATAAATTCAACTTATTATGAAGGTAATTGGATTCCAAATTATGGGTGGACATTCAATGCACCTGAGTACAATATTGGTAACTATCCTGCTACTGGAGTAAGGGGTATTGCCGGTGGTAATAACATATCTGGGAAAAATACACTTTCTAATGTATGGACTTCTGCACTATCTGATTTAGGACAAGGATTTGGTCTTACCTTATCTTTAGGAGTAAATACAGCTAATACAGAAGGTACCCTTAAGTCTGGAGGAGGACGCTACCCCCAAGCTGGAGCGAATATACGCTGTGCCATTGATGAACCTAGATATCTAGGAGCCTCACTTTCTAATAAAAATATATCTGGTGAAGGTCTTGTATACACAGAAGAGTCTATAACTTTAGATAAAGCTAATACTCTCGAAGAGATATTAGTTTACCCTAATCCCGTTAAAGATATTTTACACATAAATACAGATAATAATATCAGATACTCTATCCATAACTTAAGTGGAGATATTATTTTAAGGGGAGTCATTCGAAATTCAAAAATTAATATTTCAAAATTACCTAGTGGTATTTATATATTAAAATTAGTAAATATTAATTCAAAAGTAGAAGTAATTAAAAAGATTATCAAAGAATAAATACCAATAAATTTAATGAGATGATAGAATACCTATCATCTCATTTTTTGGATTTACCAATTAAAAGATATATTTGTACTTTTAGTAAAAAGTTTGGCATTGTTAATTAAGTATAGATAATTGATTATTTAAGTGGAGAATTAATAATTTAACATGAGTAATGAATAAGAAAAAATGATTAAATAGTTAAAAATAGAGATAAATTCCGTATATCAGTTACTGATAATCAAACTAAAACTCACCTCTATAAATGAAGATAAAATTATAGAAATTTTTGTGTAAATCGATGATTTTATTCAATTTTTTAACCTAGAGATTAAACAACCACAATAAATTAATTCACACTTGTATATCCATTGAAGAGAAAAAATCAATATAAATTTACCCATTAATCATTTAACTATGAATAAATTAAGAAAATTAAAGCATACTATTTATAGTATCAATCATCAAATTCTTGAAAAAAAAATACAATTTAATCTAGCATTTTTTAGTCATTATATACTCAAAAGTATCCCCCTTTTTAAAGGAACAATTATTAAGTTTCCTGTAACGAAATTTAAATATCAAAATATTATCCTGCAAACTAGAGCGAATACCATTGATTTTTGGGTATGTATAGAATCATACGAACCTGATTTAACATATTTTTTAGCTAGTGTATTAAGGACTAAAGTAGGAACTTTCATTGATGTTGGTGGGCACATTGGTCGCTATACTACACTAATGGCAAAGAAAGAATGGGATGTCATCACCTTTGAACCTTTAAAAACTAATTTTGATACCATAAAGGATAATCTTAATTTAAACAATTGTAAGCAATTTGTTCAACTTAACAATATAGGTCTTGGAAATCAAAAAAGTACTGAAACTATTTATTTTAATGGAAAAGAGTTAGCGGAAGCTTCTCTTTTTTCTAGTAATGAAAGAAATTTAACTACAGAAATAAAAATAGAGCGATTTGATGATTATTATATCTCTACAGATAAAATAAATGATCTCTGTATTGTTAAAATAGACGTAGAGGGAGTTGAAGAAAATGTCATCAGGGGAATGAGTAAGTTCATTGAAACCCACAAACCAATATTAATTATAGAGTTATGGGGTGATAAATCAAAAAATTTAGTTCCATATTTAAAATCAATTGGGTACACACGTCTGCATATATTTTGGTTTATTAAAGAAAAACATCAAGAATTAATTGACCCTATGTATAAACTTTATAATAAACACTCCATTCAGCGTAGATATGAGTAATACAATATTCTTCAAAAAAATAAAGACAAAAAAACTCTATAATAAAAAATGAGATGATAGAATATCTATCATCTCATTTTTGGATCTACTAATTTAAAAGATAGATATTTCGATTATCCGTTTTTCAATTTCTTTTTTTTTATTTAAATTGTTACTTAATCTCTATTCTAGATATTTTTACTCAAAAAAAGAAATTTAGAGTAAATTTGTTTGATGAATTTAAATATTTAATGAAATTAATATATCTAAAAAATCAATTAGTAGTAGTTTTTTTATTGTTGATAGGAATTATCGGTTGGGGACAAAATAAATCCTACACTTTCCCTAAAATAAAATCCAATATAGCCTTACCCGTTTCCATTTCTGTAAATGAAATTAATTCGTTGATAAACCAATCAGTAACCGGAGTCTTGTATGAAGACAATTCCTATACGGATGACAATAACGACCAATTCAAAGTAAAAGTGGAAAAAGATGGAAACATAGACATTGTAGCTTTGAAAGGAAACCGATTACTCATCTCCATTCCACTTAAAGTATGGGCAGAGCAAGGCTATGGAACCATGGGGTATTACGTGTATCAAGATACAAATTTCAAGGTAATTATGAACTTCATCACTTCCATAGACACCAATGCAGACTGGACACTAAAAACAGAAACAAAATCCAACGGATTTGACTGGACAAAAAAGCCAGTACTGGATTATGGAAAAGTGAAGCTCCCAATTGCTTCGACTGTTGAAACCTCTTTAACAGAACAACAAAATAAATTCACAAAAATAATTGATGATAAAATCAAAGAAAGTTTTGATTTAAAACCTTATTTATTAACTGTTTGGAATAATTTCAACTCACCCATAAACATTTCAGAAGAGTACAATACTTGGTTGAAATTAACGCCCCAGTCAGTTTATTTAACTCCCATTAAAATTTATTCTGATGTGATAAAAACAACAGTTGGTTTGGATTTGTATTCTGAAACATTTATTGGGCAAATACCTTCAATATCAACACCCATAAAGTATTTTCCAAACTATAAATTACGAGATGAAATCCCTACAGAATTTAATTTACAAACAACAGCAAACATCTCATTTGAAGACGCAACAACTCTAGCCAAAGCACAGTTTGTAGGCCAAGAATTTGAGTTGACTGATGCCAAAAGTAAGGTGAAAATTACTGATATTTCGATGTATGCAGAGAGCCAATTTGTGGTACTAGAAGCACAGACAGTGGGAAAAATAAATGGAACAACCATCATCAAAGGAATCCCGTACTATGATGCAGAGAAAAAAAGAATAGCGTTGAGGGAAACAGATGTAAAATTAAAAACAAGTAATCTTTTTCAGAAAGCACTTATTTTTCTATTTGAAGGAAAAGTAAGAAAAATGATTGAAACGGAGTATGGAATCCCACTGGCTGATATGGAAGAAGAATCACGCAAAAATTTACTGATATCTTTCAATAAAGAATACTATCCCGGTTTTTTTCTAAAAGGTAGATTACTAGACTTTCAACCATCAGAAGTATTACTATTTCAAGACTTTATGACTGTAGTGATTGATACAAAAGCCACTCTCCAAATGGATGTTGAAAAATTAAATTTCTAGTAAAAACTTTTTAAATCAATGCTTTACAAAATTGTTTAACATTTTTGTGAAAAAATATTTTGTCAATTCTATAACTCATTATATTTTTGCATTGACAAAATTGTCAAACTAATTAGTTAAATAAAATTGTTAAATAAAGATGTCAACTCAAAAAAAAGACATTGAAACAGAAGATTTGATTCGGAAAACGGCAAAAAAACTGTTTTTTGAAGAAGGAAAATTCAATGCCACTACACAGGAAATAGCAGATGCTGCCGGAGTTAACCGAACGTTGATAAATTATTATTTTCGTTCAAGAGATAACCTGTTTACACTCATATTTGAAGATGCCATAAAACGGGAAGAAAAATTGAGAGAAAGAGCATTATACTCCAAATTGCCTTTCAAAGAAAAGATAGCTTCTTATATTGATGACACACTTCAGCAAGCAAAAGAGTATCCTTATTTAGAAACATACATCGTTATGAAAATTAATGACGGTTGTTTTTATAAAGATGAAAAAGACTGGGATCGTTTTATTCTTCAATTTTCAGAAGAACTCAAAGGTGAAATCAAAAAAGGAGTAGTAGAAGAAATTACTCCTATTCAATTTATTTTGAATTTAGTCTCATTAATCAATTTTCCTTTAGCAGTACGTCCTTTATTTCAATCTTCTATGCGAATTTCAAATGAAGAATATGAGCAAATTCTCAACGAACGAAAAGAAATTATTATGAATCTATTGTTTAAAAAGTAACCGAGAATGAAACTAATCAAATATACACTATCACTATTTCTATTATCCACACTAAATTGGGCGCAAGAGGCTGAAATAGTAACTCTACAACAAGCCATTGACTATGCATTGGAAAACAAATCCGATGCAAAAAAAGCAAAATTACAAATTGAAAATAGTGAATACCTAATCCAAGAAGCAAGAGCCGGAGCCTTACCTAGTATAAATGCGATGGGGTCTATTACTTACAATCCTATCTTGCAAGAAACAGCAATTCCCTCCAGCAGTTTTCCTGGAGGAGAGCAATCGACTGACCCATTTATTATTTTGGCAATGGGGCAAAAATGGAACTCCGTAGCCGGTGTAACATTGAATCAAAATCTTTTTGATCAA
Organism: Moheibacter sp.; assembly: GCA_047972025.1. Classification (GTDB taxonomy): domain Bacteria; phylum Bacteroidota; class Bacteroidia; order Flavobacteriales; family Weeksellaceae; genus Moheibacter. The sequence goes on along the minus strand of JBKEAG010000089.1, from coordinate 1,814 downwards.
ACGGTATTTACCGGACTTAAAGCGGCAAAAACAACACGTGAGTTTTATTTAATTAACTCTGATTTGACAAATGAACAGATTATAGAGCGTGTAGCCACGGCTTACTACAACGTTTTTGTACAAAGTGAACAGCTAAATACAATTGATAGTACGTATGCCAATATGGAAAAAACATACAAAGTAATCAAAAGTTTATTTGACAATGGATTGGCTAGAAAAATTGATTTAGATAGAGTTGAAGTAACATTAAGTAATATCAGAACCAGTCGGCTTCAATTGATTAATGCTGTTGTGTTGCAAGAAAATGCACTAAAATTCTATATGGGAATGCCTATAGAACAATCCATTGCTTTGGTTCGGGAAGATGTAGCTGTTGAACCTTTACTATTGGCAGAAACCATCAATACAGAAAACCGTACAGAGTTTAAATTGTTGAAAAAACAGGAAGAATTACTGATGTTGCAAAAAGATGCTTACAAAGCAGCATTTTATCCAACATTATCACTCTCTGCAAGTTATAATTATATGGGGCAGGGAGACCGTTTTCCCATTGGTTCAGGGTTAAATAACGGCGTTTACTGGTCAGATTTTTCTTCCATCGGATTAAACTTACAAATTCCAATATTCAATGGGTTTGCAATTAAATCAAGAGTAAGTCAAGCTGATATTCAGTTAAGAGAATTACAAGAAGACATTAATGACACATTACTGGGATTAGATTTAGAATACCAAAATGCAAAATCAACTATTGACAACAGTTATCTAGCTGTCGAAAACCAAAGAGAAAATGTAGATTTGGCACAAAAAGTAGTAGATAATACAAACAATAACTACCTACAAGGATTAGCTACATTGACAGATGTTTTAGATGCTCAAAACGCCTTGGTAAATGCCAAAAATAATCTATCAAATGCCGTACTTCAGTACAAATTAGCTGAAATTCAATTATTAAAATCAAAAGGAGAATTAAATACATTAAAATAATACCAAAACAATATGAAAATAGTTAAAAATTTACTAATTATTTTAGTAGTACTGGGTTTGCTAGGGTGGGCAGGTTACACACTGATAAACAACAAGAAAAAATCTGAAGAAGAAACTAGTATTGTAGCACAAGTCAATGATAGTATTGCCGTTAATGTTACTACTGTTGAATATAAAAATATAAATACCGATTATGTCACAAATGGAACATTTGCACCTTACCAAGAAATGATGTTTCCATCAGAAGTAAGTGGTAAAGTATTACGTGTTTTGGTAGACGAAGGAAGCTATGTGAATGTAGGACAAACAATTGCTATCATTCGTGGAGACTCACAGTCTATAGACTTGTCAGCTGCTCAGGCAACTTACCAAAATGCGTTAAAAGACAATCAACGTTATGAAAATGCACTAAAGACAGGTGGGGTTACACAACAGCAAGTTGATATGTCTCGGTTACAATTAAAAACAGCAAAAGCTCAATTGGATCAAGCCAAAATCAGAGTGGGAGATACAAACGTTCGTACAACAATTAGTGGTGTGGTAAATCAGCGACTTATAGAACCGGGGTCATACGTAAATCCGGGAACACAGATGTTTGAAATCGTTAATGTTTCCAGTTTGAAATTAAAAGTAGAAGTAGATGAAAGCCAAATCGTAAACTTCAAAGTAGGAGACAATATAAAAGTGAAAGTAAGCGTATATCCGGACAGAGAATATGTAGGACAGATTACATTTATAGCACCCAAAGCATCAACATCTTTAAATTTTCCGGTTGAAATATTGGTGAGCAACAGTGCCGGAAAAGACTTAAAAGCAGGAATGTATGGAAC
>JBKEAG010000078.1:0-22176 GCA_047972025.1 Moheibacter sp. | reverse complement strand
TTGGTTTCTAAAGTTTACTTTAAAAGAATAAGCATTCCATTCTTTCGGTATTCGAGGTTCAAATGAAAGCGTATTTTTTTTAATTCGCATACCGCCAAAACCTTCTACAATGCTCATCCATGTTCCTGCCATACTGGTAATATGCAGTCCTTCGTGAACTTCTTTGTTATAATCGTCCAAATCTAATCGGGATGTTCGCAGGTAAAATTTGTAAGCTTGTTCCATCTGATTTAATTTGGCTGCCTGAATGCTATGGATACAAGGCGACAACGAACTTTCGTGAACAGTAAATGGCTCGTAAAAATCAAAATGTTGTTTTAATTCTTCATCTGAAAAATGGTCTTCAAAAAAGTAAAACCCTTGTAATACATCGGCTTGTTTAATATATGCCGAACGCAAAATTCTGTCCCAACTCCATTTTTGATTAATGGGTCTTTCCGTTTTATTTAATTGGGAAACCGGAATTAATTCTTTATCCAGAAATCCGTCTTGCTGTAAAAATACTTGATGCGTTTCCGAATAAGGGAAATACATATTATTGGCTACTTTTTGCCATGCTTCTATTTCAGTTTTGGATAAACGGACTTTATTCATTATCCGGATATAATCGGTTTTATACTCGGCTGAAACTTTTTCAATTTGTTCTACCGTATAATCGATACACCATTTGGCTATGTAGTTGGTGTACCAATTGTTATTTACATTATTTTCGTATTCGTTAGGTCCGGTTACACCCAAAATAACGTATTTGTTTTTAGCTGACGAAAAAGTAGCACGTTGATGCCAAAAACGGGCAATTCCGATTAAAACTTCCAATCCTTTTTCGGGAATGTAGCTGTAATCGCTGGTATAACGATAGTAATTGAAAATGGCAAAAGCGATAGCTCCGTTTCGGTGTATTTCCTCGAAAGTAATTTCCCATTCGTTGTGGCATTCTTCACCATTCATAGTTACCATTGGATATAAAGCTGCTCCGTTTTGAAAGCCTAATTTTTCGGCATTTTCAATAGCTTTATCCAATTGATTATAACGGTATGTTAATAAATTTCGGGCAACACTTTGGTTTTTAGTCGCCATATAAAAAGGAATGCAATAAGCCTCGGTGTCCCAATAAGTTGAACCGCCGTACTTTTCACCGGTAAAGCCTTTTGGCCCAATATTTAAACGGGAATCTTTACCGGAATAGGTTTGGTTGAGCTGAAAAATATTAAATCGGATGGCTTGTTGTGCTTTGGTATCGCCTTCGATGGTAATGTCGCTCATTTCCCAAACTTTTGCCCACGCTTGTTTTTGTGCTTCCCACAAATTTTGATAACCGATTTTGATGGCTTTTCGGATACTATTTTGAGCTTCTGGAATTAAGTTTTCTGATGTATGATTTTGCGAAGTAACATAACCACCAAACTTTTGTAGGGAAACGGTTTGGTTTTTTTCGGCCTTTATTTCGTAAGTAAAAGCAATGGCTTTATCGGTTTGTTCTATCTGCGGTTTATTTTCAACTAAAATATTATCTACAAAAACCGAATTGTGCATATAAGTTGCCACTTCAAAATGGGTTTTCATGGTTTTGGAAACAATAAAAGCCGCATTTTCTTTTTGTTCAATTTGTAAGGTTTCCCAAAATTTATCTTCCCAATTGGTGTCTTCGTTTTGAATACCCGAATCTAAATAAGGTCTTAAAATAATGGTTGCTTCTTGGTTAAGTGGCGTAACTTTATATTGTATAACGCCCAACTCATCCATATCTAAGGATAAAAATCGGGTGGCATCAACCTTAATTTGGATGTTGTTTGGTAAAGTGGCTTCAAAAGTTCGGTTGTACCAACCTTCTTTCATATTGAGTTCTCTACGGAAATTTCTGATTTCTTTGCAAGTTGCCAAATCAAGATTTTCACCATTGACCTCTACATTAATTCCTATCCAATTGGGTGCGTTGAGTACTTTGGCAAAATATTCCGGATAGCCGTTTTTCCACCAACCAACACGGGTTTTGTCGGGATAATATACGCCACCGATATAACTTCCTTGAAAGGTTTTTCCGGAGTAGGTTTCTTCAAAATTGGCACGTTGCCCCATAGCACCATTACCTAAACTGAATAAACTTTCGGAAGATTTTACGGTTTCGGCATTAAATTCTTCTTCGATAATTGACCAACTATTAGGTATGATATAATCCTGATTCATTTTTATTTATTGATTAATTCTTGTAAAAATTCATTTGATATTTTGGTAAAATCGGTAAAGCAATATTGAGCTTCTGTTAAAACGTCTTTGGAACCAATTCCAATACTTGTCATTTGTGCTGCATTAGCTGCTTGGATTCCAGCTATGGCATCTTCAAAAACAATACAATTTTTAGCTTCAGTTTGCATCTGTTTGGCTCCGGTTATAAAAACTTCAGGATTGGGTTTGGCTTTGCTTACACTATTTCCATCTACAATAGCATCAAAAAAAACGGTTAAGTTGACTTTGTCCAAAATAATTTTGGCATTTTTGCTAGCTGAACCCAGTACTATTTTTTGTTTATTCTCGTTTAGAAATTCTAATACACGAACTACATCGGGTAGGATTTCGGTTTCATTCATTTGATTGATGTAAGAAAGATATTCTTCATTTTTTTGAGCTAAATAATTTTGTTTTTCAGCTTCACTTAAAGTTTTATTGCCCAATTTTAAAATTAGTTCCAACGATTGTACTCTACTTACGCCTTTTAACTGTTCGTTATCCTTGTGCATAAACTTAATTTCTAGTTGATTAGCCAAATTTTGCCATGCTAAAAAATGATATTTGGCGGTATCTACAATTACGCCGTCTAAATCGAATATGAATGTTTTTGGATTCATTTGTTTTTAATTTTCTTGTTGATAACTAATTGCATTTTTTTCAGTTATTAAAAAGTTGCATAATCCTGCAATTACAAGAGAAAATCCTGCTAAAAGCATAGGTGATATTGCTTGATTTCCTATTAATTTTGATAAATAATTAACACCGCCTAAGGCTGCGATTATTTGTGGAAGTACGATAAACATATTGAATAAGCCCATCATCATTCCCATTTTCTTTTCGTTTACGGAACTTGACAGCATGGCATATGGCATAGATAAAATACTCCCCCAAGAAATTCCAATTAAAATAAAGGAAATATTTAGCATACTTGGATTGGTAATGTATTTCATCATGATAAAACCAATTCCTCCGGCTATGAGCGATATCATGTGAATATATTTTCGATTAATTCGGAATTTAGAAGTATAAAATGTTAGTAATAATGCAAAAGCCATAGACGATAAACCATAAATTCCCATAGACGAACCTACGCTATCAGAAGCTTCGTTATAGGCTTTATCTTTTATTTTGTATGTTTCGGCTTTTTCAGCAGATAAGAAAACTACTTTATCATTTTCTATAATTTCGTTTCCTTCAGTATTTAATTTAGCATATTCTTTTACATCGGGTTTGGGTGCTTTAAAAACGTATTCGGTTAACGATGGCGTTGCCATACTCCACATGGTGAAAAAAGCAAACCAGCTAAAAAACTGAATAATGCCTAATTTTTTCATGGTTGATGGCATTTCTAATATTGATGTTTTTAAATCGCTAAAAAAATGAGATTCTTTTTTCTCTTTTTTAAATGCATCTAAATCTTCCGGTGGATATTCCTTAGTGGTTAAAATGGTGTATAAAATGCTAACTAGAAACACAAAAGCTCCAATAGCAAAGGCTATTTTAACCGACATGGGAACAATTCCCGGAGCAGCCTCGTTGGAAACACCTAATTGATTGACTAACCACGGTAAATTACTGGCAACCCAAGTTCCAATACCAATAATCAGGGTTTGCATAACAAATCCATACGATCGTTGCGAATTAGGAAGTTTGTCGGCGACCAATGCTCTAAACGGCTCCATGCTGATATTAATGGAAGCATCGAGTATCCACAAACAACCGGCTGCAATCCACAGAATAGGACTATATGGTACGAAAAATAAGGTGATGGAACTTAAAATAGCTCCGATTAAAAAGTAGGGTTTTCGTCTTCCTAATTTAGAATGCCAAGTATGATCGCTTAAGTAACCAATTAACGGCTGGACTATTAATCCGGTTAGTGGTGCTGCAATCCATAGAAAAGGGATTTCTTCTTTTCCGGCTCCTAAAGTTTGAAAAATTCGAGACATAAAGCCCCCTTGTAAGGCAAAACCAAACTGGATTCCTAAGAAACCGAAACTCATGTTCCAAATTTCCCAAAAATTTAATCTACGCTTTTCCATATCGTAATATCTTTTATTTACGATAAGCTGTGCTTATCAAAACTTATACTTGTCTGAGAAGTAAAAAATATAGGTTTCGATTTAGCAAATATAATAGAATAATTGACACTGGATATGTTAAATACCTATTAACTCATTAATTTTTAGTTGAATTTCTTTCTTTTAATTCTGTTGGAATAATAATCGTTTGAAATCTATCTTCCGGTGTGATTCCCTCTAATTTGTCTAATAGTAATTTCACAGCAGCCTTTCCCATTTCCATTCCATGCTGACTTACAGCTGTTAAACTGGGATAAGAATATTTTGGTAAAACACCATCAGAAAAAGCAACAATAGAAACTTGTTCAGGGATTTGGATAGCATTTCTCTTTAGAAAATTTACTGCTGCAACTGTATAAAATTCATTTACTCCCATAATTCCATCTACATCTGAGTGGTTTTTAAAAATCTGTTCTAATTCTAAAAAAATATAGGCTTCAATTTCATCTGTACTAAAACAATCTTTCACCCTGATAATTAGGTCATTAAAAATTTTTATTTTATTTCTCTCAAGTGCCTGAAAATAACCTTTTAAGCGTAAACTTCCAACAGAAATAAAATCTTCAGTTGTAATAAAAATAATCTTTTTACAGCCTGAGTGCAGTAACTTTTCTGTTGCTTTTTTTGCCCCTTCTGTATCATCCACTAAGACTTTATCACAGTGTATTTCTTCCACTTCTCTATCAAATAAAACAATGGGCACACCTTGCGTGATCGTTTCATTTAAATGATGATAATCTTTTTTTCGCATAGTTTCTTTAGCTACAGATAAGATGAATCCATCAACACTACCATTGACAAGTGTTTGCATGTTTAGCACTTCTTTTTCAAATGAGTCATTAGAAACCGTAATTATCAAATTATAATTCCGTTCATTTGCTTCAATTTCAATACCTTGAATTACTTTACTAAAGAAATGATTGACAATCTGAGGAATAATAATAGCAATGGATTTCGTAGATTGATTACGCAGATTCAGTGCAATACTATTAGGCTTGTAATTGTACAATTTAGCAAATGCCTGAATTTTCTGACGTGTATCTAATCCTATTTCTTCATTATTGCGTAGTGCTCTTGAAACGGTTGAAACAGAAACATTTAATTCCTTTGCTATTTCTTTAAGAGTAATGTTTTTTTTCAATCTAAAATTATTTAAATAAGCATTCTTTTTTTGGAAGAACTTAAGAAAGTTATCAACACGAAAACGTTTGCGTAGGTTTTATGTATATTTCAAATATATCAACATACGGTTTATTTACATATTTTTAACACCGAGAAGTAAAAATATAACAATTTTTTAAAAGTGTTAATTAATAACTGAGGTATGAATTTATTGAATAAATTTATTGTTGTTTGTGTGTTTATAATTCCAGTATGGATAGTGGCTCAAACAACCGTAACAGGAGTGGTTACTGAAGGCGAATCTAGTTTTACTATGTCTGATGTAACTGTAACAAATCAAAGTTCACTTGAAGAAGTCTATACTGATTTTGATGGTATTTTTGAGATTCAAGCAAGTGAAGGGGATGTTCTTGTGTTTTCATTGGATGGTTATGATGAAATAATTGCAACTTATAGTGGTCAGTCCTCCATAGACGTTATCATTACTACATCTTCAACTTTTAATTTAGAGGAAGCTGTAATTATTGGTTATGGAACAACCACACATAAAGATGCTACCGGATCTGTAATTGGATTAAAAAGTGAAGATTTTAATGATGGTCTTGCTGCTTCACCAGAACAATTATTAACCGGGAAGGTTGCCGGACTTGCTGTTACAACAAATGGAGGACAACCGGGAACGGGGTCAATGATTCGAATCAGAGGAGGGTCATCTATTAATGCATCTAGTGATCCATTATTTGTTGTAGATGGAATTCCCATGGACAATGGTGTTACCATAGCTGGTTCAGCTAACCCTCTAAACTATTTAAACTCAAGTGATATTGAGTCAATTAGTGTTTTAAAAGATGCCTCCTCTACTGCAATTTATGGAGCAAGAGCTTCTAATGGTGTTATTATAATTACAACTAAAAAAGGAAAAAGGGGAAAACGGTTAGGGATTAATTTCAATAGCTCTGTAACACTGTCTGATAGAATTAATCAAGTAGATGTACTATCTGCTGACCAATTTAGAAGTGCTGTTTTAGCAAGAGGGAATGATAATATTTCAGCTTTATTAGGTACATCAAAAACTAACTGGCAAGACCAAATATTTAAAAAAGCACTGGGTTATGACAGCAATGTTGGAATTACCGGTACAATCGGTAAAAACTTACCTTTCCGTGTATCTTTAGGTTATACCAACCAAGATGGTATTTTAAAAACAAGTACTTTTGAAAGAAGTACCGCATCAGTTAGTTTAACTCCTTCGTTTTTAGATAATCATTTAAATATTGAGATTAATGCTCGTGGTTCTTATGAAGAGAATCAATTTGCCGATACCGGTGTAATAGGTGCTGCTGTCCGAATGGATCCTACACAATCTGTTTATTCAAGTGACAGTAGTTATGGTGGTTATTGGGAGTGGTTAAACTCTGAAGGAAATCCAAACCCCAATGCTACCCGTAACCCATTAGCAATGTTGATGTTAAAAGATAATAATTCTTATGTAAGCAGAAGTGTAGGGAATATAAAATTTGATTATAAAGTTCATGGACTAGAAGATTTAAAAACTGTTTTAAATTTAGGATATGATTATTCTGAGTCCAATGGGCTAGAAACAGTTCCAGAGTATGCTGCTATAAATTATAATGACGAAGGGCTTTATCATCCATACAACCAAATTAGGAGAAATCAATTGATGGATTTTTATCTAAATTACAATAAAGATATTGCCTCTATAAAAAGTACATTTGATATAACTGCCGGATATTCTTATCAAAGTTTTGATTATGACAATAATTCTATTTCTTATAATTTTAATCAAACAAACATTATAGACCCCTCTGATATAGATATTTATACTCGTACATTAATCGGTTTCTTCGGAAGGTTTAATTATACGTTTGATGATAAGTATTTATTAACCGCTACTATTAGAAGAGACGGATCTTCTCGTTTTTCTAAAGATAATCGTTGGGGGTGGTTCCCTTCTGTGTCAGCGGCTTGGAATATTGCAGAAGAAAGTTTCTTAAAAGACTCTAGAACTGTTTCCAATATGAAACTTCGCTTAGGTTGGGGAATTACAGGGCAAGAAAACGTAAGTGGGGACAATCCATACCCATATCTTCCGGTATATGTATATAGTGATAACACTTCTAATTATCCAATTGATAATATAGCCTATCCTACGTTACGTCCTAATATTTACGATCCAAATCTAAAATGGGAAGAACAAACTACATGGAATTTAGGTTTAGATTTTGGGTTCTTTAACAATAGAATGTGGGGTTCTGTTGATTTTTACAAGAAAGAAACCGAAGATATGATTCAAACTGTCGCAGCTTCACTTCCTAACCTGAATAACTTAATTACAACTAACATTGGTACAATGGAAAACCAAGGAGTTGAAATTACTCTAGGTGGAGACATAATTCGTAATCGTGATTTTACATGGACTGTTAATGCCAACGCTACTTATAATGAAAATGAATTGACTAAGATTTCAGGTGGAATAAATGACTTTTATCGAACAGGTGATGATATAGCAGGTAATATAGGAAATAAAGTTCTTGTAAATATGGTTGGTGCATCAGCTTATTCTTTCTATGTCTATGAACAAATATATGATACTGGTGGAAATCCAATTGAGGGAGCTTATGTTGACCAAAATGGTGATGGTATCATAAATGAGCAAGACTTACGTCTTTTCCACTCCGGAAGACCGGACTGGACGCTTGGCTTTAGTTCGAATCTAAACTATAAAAATTGGGATTTTGGATTTTCTATGCGTGCTAATCTTGGAAATTATTTATACAACAATATAGCTTCATCTGTTGGAACTTATGCCGGTCTGATAGGTACAAATGGCTACTTGACTAATGTTCAAACAGATGTTTTAAATACTCAATTTACCAACAATGAGTATCTTTCTGATTACTATATTCAAGATGCCTCTTTCCTTAAATTAGATTATCTAACCATAGGTTATACCTTTAAAGAAATTTTTGAAAAAACAGACATTCGTTTTTACAGTACTGTAAATAATGTATTTACAATTACAGATTATGATGGTTTAGACCCTGAAGTTGGAAGTGGTATTGATAACAACATTTACCCACGTCCAAGAGTATATATGTTTGGTGTAAATGTCAACTTTTAAATTAATAGAGAAATGAAAAATATAAAATATTCAATCTTATTCATCTTCCTTTCAGGATTATTTCTAACAACCTCTTGTGTAGATGATTTGGATGCAGACATAAAAGACCCTGATGAAGTTATTGGTTCACAAGCCTATCAAAATCTTGATGACTATACTTCAGGAATAGCAAAAGTATATGCCGGACTAGCGTTGTCTGGTCAAGAAGGTCCTGCCGGAAATGGAGATATAGGAGGGATTGATGAAGGATTTGGACAATATTTACGTGCCTATTGGCAATTACAACAGTTACCAACTGATGAGACTAAAATTGCTTGGCAAGATGGTACATTACAAACTTTTAACTTTCAAACTTGGTCAAGTTCAAGTGAATTTATTAATGCCGGTTATAGCCGTTTTCTATATGAAGTAGAACTAGCAAATCAATTTTTGAGAGATTCAGAAGATAGTCATTTAGAAGAAATCGGTTTATCTGATGAAGACAAAACAACTGTTCACCAGTATAGAGCAGAAGCACGTTGGCTAAGAGCTTTAGGTTACTATCATGCAATGGATTTATTTGGAAATGTTCCATTTAAAACAGAAAATGACCCAGTAGGTGGATTCTATCCACCACAATATTCACGAATTGAATTATTTAACTATATAGAGTCTGAATTAATCGCAATCGAAGACGAAATGGTTACTCCACGTCAAAACCAGTATGGCCGTGCCGACCGCGCTGCAGCTTGGGCTTTATTAGCAAAAATGTATTTAAATGCTGAAGTTTATACTGGAACTGCACGATATGCAGACTGTATTACCTACTGTGAAAAAATTATGGGTAGTGGCTATTCATTAGCAGCTAATTATGAAAATTTATTCCGTGCAGATAACCATGAAGGTGATGCAAAAAACGAAATTATATTTGCTATACCGTATGATGCAACTTATATGCAAACTTATGGAGGTATGACATTTATTATAAACGCCTCTATCGGAGGAGATGCTTCTCCTGCAGAACTTGGTGTTCCTGGAGGTGGATGGGGTGGTACACGTACTACTAAAAATTTGGTTTACTTATTTAACGGTTTGGTAGACGACCGTGGAAAAATCTATAGCAATGGAAATGGCATTTTCTTTACGGAAGGACAAGATATTGAAATGCAGGATGTAACTCAATATAAAAACGGATATGGTGTGTTCAAATTTAAAAACCTAACTTCTAACGGTGAGCCAGGTATTACCAATACAAACGGACAAAGTCAAGTAAGTGTAGATTTCCCTTTATTCCGTTTAGGAGATGTATATTTAATGTGGACAGAGGCAAAACTCAATACAGGAGGTGCTGATGCTACTTATGTAAATATTTTGAGAAACCGAGCAAATTCAACCACTGTTTCAGCAAGTGAAATCAATGATGATTTTATTCTTGATGAAAGAGGTCGTGAACTTTATTGGGAAGCAACTCGTAGAACCGATTTAGTTCGTTTTGGTAAATTTACCGGAGGAACCTATGTATGGCCATGGAAAGGAAACTCTCTAGAGGGGACTTCTACTGATAGTAAATACGATTTATATCCACTTCCTATTTCAGATCTTGCCACAAACCCTAACTTAACTCAAAATACAGGTTATTAATCCTAAAAAACTTTTAAAATATGAAATTTTTTAAATATTTATTTAGTTTAATTATCCTATCGGGATTGGCTATTTCCTGTTCAGATGATGACTACACACAGTTAGATGGAGCTACACAAGCTCCTACCCTTTCTATTTCTGGTGATACAACATTTAATCTGTTGAATGAAAATGCAGACTTAGATGCAACAACCTTTTTATGGAATGAGATTTCTTTAAATGTAAATACACCTATTACCTATATTTTGGAAATGGCAGTAAGTGAAACAGACTTTGAAACACCGACAACTTTGCAAAACTCTTCTGAAACTTCTTTTACAATAACAGTGGCTCAGTTGAATAGAGAGGTTGTGGATTTGGGAATAGAACCTGAAACAACCGGGACAGTTGATGTGCGTGTAATTGCAAGAATTGGAGCTACTGAGTATGCTGACATGATTTCTGAAACCATTACACTAACAGTGACACCTTATACTGATGTTTTAGATCTTTCTACTGAATGGGGGATTGTTGGTTCGGCGACTCCAAATGGATGGGATAGTCCAGATATTCCATTTTGGAAGCAACAAGGAGATGAAAACAATGGGATTATTATCGCCTATGCAACTTTAACAGATGGCGAAATTAAATTTAGAATGAATAACTCTTGGGATGCTCCTAATATTAATTATGGTGGAAATAGTAGTACTGAGGGAGATTTAATCCAAGATGGCTCTAATATTGTAGTTACAGCTGGAACGTATAAGGTAACAATGAATCTGAATAATCTCACTTATACTATCAAAGAGTATTCTTGGGGAATTGTAGGCTCTTCTACTCCAAATGGCTGGGATGGACCGGACGTTCAATTAGAGTATGATCCAACATCTGACCAATGGAAAACTTCAACAAATCTTGAAGTTGGGTTAATTAAATTCAGACAAAATAATGCTTGGGGATTGAGCTATGGAGATACTGATGAAGATGGAACTTTAGAAGCTGATGGAGATGATATTCCAATTACTGAAAGTGGAACTTACTTGATTACTATTGATTTTAATAATCTCACTTATTCAATTAATCCTGCATAATTTAGAAAGCATAATACATTATCACAATCATTTGTAAAATCTTATACTTTGTACTTTCAAAAATCTTCTTACTTTTTGTAAGGAGATTTTTTATACTTTTAACCCTATGAAATTACAATTTAGCTTGAAATATTTTCTTCTGTTTCTCGGTTTACTCATTGTAGAAATTCTCATTGCTCTATTTGTGAAAAATGAAATAATCCGTGGTAGTTTTGGCGATATATTGGTCGTGATTTTGATTTACTGTTTCGTACAGTCCTTTTTTAATTTTGACAAGAAGAAAACAATTATAGGTGTGGGTATTTTTGCCATTTTGATTGAAATAGGACAAGCATTTAACTTGGTTGAAATTCTAAATCTACAACACAATAAAATTGCATCAACCATTATTGGTAACACTTTTGACATCAGCGATATTTGGTCTTACGTTGCCGGGTGTGCGGTCATTTATTTACTAGAATTTTCAAATGATATGCAACGCCCAAAAAAGAAAAAACTGTTTTAACTATCCTTCTTTTTCATTTTGTTTACGGAGTAATTCTTCTTGAAACTCTTCCAAAACAGGTTTTACTGTATTTTCCGGTAAGTCACTAATTCTTATATACATCAGACCATCAATAGCATCATTAAATTTTGGGTCAACATTGAACCCTATTAACTTAGCGTTTTGTTTGATGTATTTTTTAATTAAAACAGGGAGTCTCAAAATATTAGGTTCTAACTCATCTATTAATTTGTCAAACTTATTCAAATCTGCTTCTGCCTCATCAAAAAAGAATTCTTTGTCCACGTCTTTCAGTTTGATTTTAAATTCTTTTTTTGGACGGACATATTGTGCAACATAAGGGTCGTAATAGTGTGATTTCATAAACTCAATCATCAATGATTTAGAAAAATCTGAAAATTGATTGCTTATACTTACTCCACCTATAATGTATTTTTGCTCCGGATTTCGAAGTGTTATATGGACAATTCCACGCCAAAGTAGAAACAACGGCATGGGTTTTTGTTGATAATTTGGCACTACAAAAGCGCGTCCCATTTCTATACATCTTTTGAAAAAGGGGTGAAGTTCCGGCTCTATGTCAAATAGCTCATGTAAATAAAACCCTTCTACTCCATACTGATCATAAACCACTTGACCAAGTGCCATTCGGTAAGCTCCCACAATGGTTTTAGCGTCTTCATCCCACAAAAAGAGATGATGATAATGCAAGTCATATCGGTCTAAATCGATTTCCTGATTTGTTCCTTCTCCTATTTCTCTAAACGTTACTTCTCGTAGCCTTCCTAATTCTCGTAAGATATTTGGAATTTCAGACGCCGTTGCAAAAAAACATTCGTAATTATTATTTTTAAACAGCAATGCATCATCTGACTTTCGCAAAGTATCGATTTCGGTAATAATCAACTCTTTCGGTGTTTCTTCTATAATTTCCTTTGGTGTTTTTGACTTATAATTTATACTAACATTTGTTGGTATTTTTAAAGAATCTAGCCTTAAATAAGTTTTATTTTGTGTGTAATATGTTGAAAGTGAATAGGTTTTCTTTCTTAAAAATTCTGAAAATGATTGTAAATCCTCAAAATCTTGTTGCTGTTTTAGTAAAATTGCTTTACCTATTCTGATTTGTATGGGTTTTGTCCGAGACCTTACCATTTCCGAGGGCAACATTGCTGTTTGCAAGTTGGCACTCAAAGCAGATATTCGATAGAACAACGAACTGTTTTTTGCATGAAAATACATGGGAATAATCGGAATGTTCAGCTTTTTTATAAGTTTCAACGCTGACTCTTGCCACATTCTATCCGCAATGTTTCCTTCCTCATCTTTTGTAGAAACTTCTCCTGCCGGAAATACCCCTAGACAGCCTCCTTCCCGTATATGACGAATGGCTTCTCGCATACCGGAACCGCTGTGGTAGGCTTCTTTCCTTGTTTCAAAAGGATTAACTGCTATAACCATTGGTTCGAGTGGTTTTATTTTATGAAGTAGGAAATTTCCCATTACTTTAAAGTCCGGTCGAACTTTTCTCAATATATGCATCATCAAAATACCGTCTAATGCTCCCATCGGGTGATTGGAAACAATTACGAAAGAGCCTTCTTTTGGAATTCGTTTTAAGTCCTCTTCGTGTAATTCGTATTTTATTTCAAGGTCATCTAGTAAATATTGTAAAAAGTCTGATGTTTCTTTTTCTTGACCTCTACGGTATAAATCATTTAGTTTAGAAATTCCTCCAATACTTTTATAAATCCAAGCAATTGGGTATCCAAACGGTCCTAGTTTACTCAAACCTGAAGCCTGAAGTATATCTTTTGTACTGACTAATGGCATTATTCTTTTACAACTATTTGTAGGGTGTTTTTAATGATTTGGCGTAATAGTTCTTCTCCTTTATAAAATGAGTATGTTGATTGTTCATCAAAATGTCTTAGTGTGTATAAAGATACTTCATTTTCTATCTCAATTTTAAATACTTCTTCTAATTTATTTACAAAATCTATTAAGTGGTTGTATTTGTCTTCTACACACAGAGAAAGTGTAATCGCAGAGTTCTGCATCATATTTACTTTAATTTTCAAATCATGTAAACAGTTAAAAATATAACTTATTTTATCTTCTGTAATAAAGGAAAAGTCTCGTGTAGTCATTGTCAGTAAATGTTGCTGTTTTTTGACAATATAACACGGCACAAACGGTTCTAGAGTTTGTTCTTTTTGAATATTTGTACCTGTTCCTTCCGGATTTAGAAATGATTTTACAAAAAATGGTATCTCTTTTTGTCGCAAGGGTTGCATTGTTTTTGGATGAATAACCGATGCTCCGTAATAAGCCAACTCAATGGCTTCTTCATAGGAGATTTTATTTAGTAATTGCGTATCACCAAAATAGCGTGGATCCCCATTCAAAACACCGGGAACATCTTTCCAAATGGTCATGTTTTCAGCATCTAAGCAATAAGCTATGATGGCTGCTGTATAGTCAGAGCCTTCTCGTCCAAGCGTAGTTGTAAAGTAGTTTGGGTCTGAACCCAAAAAACCTTGCGTGATATAAAATTTTCCTGTTTCTAGCTCTTTGAATTTTGCCTCGGTTAATTGCCAATTTACTTTTCCCTCACGGTAGGTGTTATCTGTTTTTATAAAATCCCGAACATCTAACCATGTATTTTTATTGTTTACTTTGTTCAGATATTCACTTACAATTTTGGTTGAAATCAACTCTCCACAACAAACAACTTGATCGTAAACAAAATCATAATTGGGTGATTTGTTTCTTCTCAAAAAAGCAGTTAAATCTTCAAAAAATTGACTAATTTCATTTTGAACGGAATTTGACTCTTCAAATAGTTCTTTTGCAATTTCTAAATGATGTTGTTGAATTTCATGAATCTTTCCGACATAATCACTCTGTTCAAAATACAACTTTACAACTTCCTCTAAAGCATTGGTTGTCTTTCCCATAGCCGAAACAATCATAAAAGTATCTTGGCTGCCTGTTTTTTTCAGTACGTTTGCTATATTCTTTACCCCTTCGGCATCTTTTACTGATGCTCCTCCAAATTTGAATATTTTCATTAATTTTATTTGCTAAATCAATTCAGACAAATATAGGAATGTTCAGAAGGATTTTATAGTCACTTTTATATTTTTCCGATATTTGTATAATGCTTTAAAAACAATTTAAGAAATGAATTTAGAATCCGGTCAAACTTTAGGAGAATTTATAATTGAAAATCAAAAAGACTTTAAATATTCATCTGGTGAACTTAGCCGGCTGATTAGTTCCATAAAATTAGCTACCAAAATTGTAAACCATAAGGTAAATCAAGCAGGTTTGGTTGATATTTTAGGAAAGTTTGGGTCTGAAAATATTCAAGGTGAAGAACAACAAAAACTAGATGTTTTTGCCAATGATGTTTTTATAAAAACACTTTCACAAAGAGAAGTGGTCTGTGGAATTGCTTCTGAAGAAAATGATGATTTCATAGAAATCCAAAACCAGGAACATTCCACGAAAAGTAAATATGTTGTTTTAATTGACCCATTAGACGGGTCTTCTAATATTGATGTAAATGTTTCTGTAGGAACTATTTTTTCAATTTACAGACGGGTTACACCTGAGGGAACGCCGGTTGCTATGGAAGATTTCCTACAACCCGGAAACAAGCAGGTTGCTGCCGGATATGTGGTTTACGGAAGCTCTACCATGTTGATTTATACAACTGGAAATGGAGTAAACGGCTTTACATTAAATCCTTCTATTGGAACCTTTTACCTTTCACACCCTAATATGCGATTTCCCGAAGATGGAAAAATTTATAGTATAAATGAAGGAAACTATGCGCACTTTCCACAAGGTGTAAAAAACTACCTGAAATATTGCCAAATGGTGGAAGACAATCGTCCTTATACTTCTCGGTATATTGGCTCTCTTTGTTCTGATTTTCACAGAAATATGATAAAAGGTGGGATTTATATTTATCCATCGGGAACAAAAAGTCCTAATGGAAAACTACGTTTACTTTATGAGTGTAACCCCATGGCTTTCATAGCTGAACAAGCTGGGGGGAAGGCTTCTGATGGTTTTAATCGGGTTTTAGATATCCAACCGACAGAATTGCACCAAAGAGTCCCGTTCTTTTGTGGTTCCAAAAATATGGTGGAAAAAGCTGAAGATTTTATGCAAAAATCTTAAAAGTCTAATTTTTCACAAAGAAAAAAGCCCATTTAAAAACGGGCTTTTCATCTTAATTAACACATGAGGACAATTTATTTTACTAAATCTACTCAGTAATAAGCAAACAGTGTGCCAAACTTTTTATTATCATTCCAATAATTCATAATTTTTTACTAAATCATCTGTCGTTTTTATTCTATTTACACTCAGTTTTGTGTGTCTTAAAAATAAACTATCTTGCCTAAAATTTATAACTAAAAAATATCTTATGATTCCTTCATTAATCGTTTCAGCTCTTTTAGTCGTTCTTGTTCTCTACTTTATTTCGATTTACAATCGTTTGATAAAACTCAGGACACTCGTAGAGGAAGCATGGAGTAGTATTGATGTAATGCTAAAAAAACGACATGATTTAATTCCAAATTTAGTTGAAACCGTAAAGGGCTATGCTACACATGAAAAAGACACTTTGGAAAACGTAACTCGGGCTCGAAACCAAGCACGAAATGCAAAAACAATTGAGGAAAAAGAAATTGCTGAAAAAAATCTTGGACAAGCCATGCTCAACCTCAATGCTGTTGCAGAGCAATATCCAGACTTAAAGGCCAATACTAACTTCCAGCAATTACAAGGTGAATTATCCAATTTAGAAGGCGATATAGAAAAGGCAAGAAGATACTACAATGGAACAGTTCGAGAAAATAATATTTTGGTAGAAACATTTCCAAGTAATATTGTTGCCAATATGTTTAAATTCATAAAACAACCATTTTTTGAACTTACCAATCCTTCTGAAAGAGATGTACCACAAGTGAAATTCTAAATTTTGAAAAACTTCTTTTTTACTTTTTGTTTACTCTTTGGTCTCTACTCTTTTGGGCAATTTGAAGAATCGGCAATTGATAATTCTTCAATCACAAATCAATCTGAAAGGATTCTTTCGTTTGACTCTAACGTTGTGGTAGATACGCTTTCCGGAATTACTGTAACTGAAAAAATAAAGGTTTTGGTAAAAGGAGATAAAATCCAGCGGGGAATTTATCGTGCTTTACCCAAACAACGAAATCTAAATAATCAAACGCATAACGTAAAGTATAAAATCATTTCCATCAAACGTGATTTGGTAAATGAGGATTATCACACAAAAAATGAAGATGGGTATTTGAAGATTTATTTGGGTAACAAAAACTATTTCCTTCCTACCGGAGTTTATGAATATGAAATTATCTACCATACCGAAAATCAAATTGGTTTTTTTGATGATTATGATGAATTATACTGGAATGTGACCGGAAATGCTTGGGGGATTCCCATAGATAAAGTAACAGCAACCGTCTCACTTCCAAATGGTGCTGTCATTATTCAAGACGCTTGTTATACCGGACAATACGGTTCAAATGCACAAAATTGTATTTCTCAAAAAAATACTGATTATACTATAAATTGGAGTACTGAAAACCTAAAAATTCAAGAAGGATTGACTGTTGCTGTTGGGTTCAAAAAGGGAATCATGATTCCACCTCCACCTCCCGGTTTTTTGGAAAAATACGGTTTACTAATTGGTGGTTTTATAGTCTTTCTATTTTTGGTAGGCTACTACTTTACGACTTGGTCAAAGCATGGTGTTGACCCACAAAAACCTACGGTTTACCCACAATTTAACGTTCCACAAAATTTATCTCCTGCTTCATTAGGGTATTTACAAAAAGGAAATTTCAGCAATCAGCTAATCACTGCGTCTCTTGTAAGTCTTGCTATCAAAGGGTTTCTAAAAATTACAGAAACCAATAAATCTAAATTTTTTGGGCTTTCTTCTTCTAAAAGTTTTACTTTAAAAAAACATAAAGAACCTGATTTGCTTTTACCTAAAGAAGAGTTTGAGCTTATGAGTGATTTGTTTCCCGGTAAACAACAAAGCGTTCAACTCAAAGAAAAATACAGTTCTAAAATAGAAAGAACAGTCAATAACTTCAGAAACAATGTGGAAAATCAACACGATACCTTTTTAAACAAAGGAAATAACCGCTCTAAGCTATGGCTTCCAGCAATTGTAATTACACTCGTTTATGGTTTAGGATTGTTTATCTGCAACATAATAGAACCTAATCCGGGAAAATTAGGAATTGGGATTACGTTTTATATAGTTTTAGTGGTTTGTTTTGTCTTTTTCACCTTTTTTATTCGTGAGTTTTCTATTCCGTGGCGGTTTGTCTGGTTCATTCCTGTTATTCTATTTTATTTATTAGGACAAAGTATGTGGCTAGACACTGATTTTACCAATGATTTAAACTACAACATCTGTTATCTTTTTCTAATTCTCTCATTTACCGCTTTTGTAATCTATGCTTACCTTATAAAACGACCTTCTGAGGAAAAGTTAGAAACTCGGTCACTCATTGAAGGGTTTAAAATGTATATAGGTGCTGCTGAAAGTGAACAGTTAAAATTTCATAATCCACCGCAAATGACACCTGATTTGTTTGAGAAAATTCTACCCTTTGCTATCGTTTTTGGTGTAGATGATATTTGGGGGAAGAAATTTGAAAAAATGCTTCAGTCTGCTTCTTTAGATTATCAAAATAATTGGTATATAGGTGGTCTGCCCAATGTGGGAAATTTAGGGTCTTCTCTCAATAGTAGCATGTCTAACACCATACGTGCCGCATCTACTGCTCCATCTTCATCAGGAAGTGGCTCAGGTGGTGGTGGATTCTCCGGTGGCGGAGGTGGTGGTGGAGGTGGCGGCGGCTGGTAATTTCTTCTTTACGAAAATTATTATATAATAAATATGACCAAAGTCACGTTATGATATAAAATTATAGTAACTATGAAAACAATTTCTTATTTATTTCTTGGGATTTTATTCGGTTTATCAACAATTTCGTGTTCTAGTGATGATGACAGTACTGATGATAGTGGTGGTGGAACTGGTACAACAACAATTGTAATAGAAGGAACTTGGAAAGTAACAAACTTTCAGGAAGATAACTCTAACCAAACCAATCACTTCAACGGATATACCTTTGTCTTTGCTGAGGATGGGGTACTGACTGCTACAAATGGTTCTACTGTAAAAGTTGGTTTTTGGAATAACGGAAATGATGATAGTTCCAACAAGCTCAACATTGGGTTCAGTGATGATGATGGTCCTTTTGAAGAAATTTCAGAAGATTGGGTAATTACCAATAAAACAGCAACTAAACTTGAACTCCAACATACAAGCGGAGGAGACGGTAGTGTTGACTATTTAACATTTGAAAAAAATTAAAAAAAATAATTTCTATACTTCTACTAAGCTCTTGTAAATCAGGAGCTTTTATTTTTTATTCATTTTATATAAAAATGCTAATCCCTTGAGTGTATGAAGTGCATCTTGTATATGAATTTTTTTGGTCAACGGAGCATAGACAAAGCTCATTCCCCCTGTAGCAATCACCATACTTTCATCACCTAATTCCTGATTAATTCGGTCAATCATTCCTTCTACCATACTCAGAAATCCATAGACCATACCGCTTTGCATACAGCTTACAGTGTCAAAACCTAAAACTTTTTGAGGATCAACAAGTTCGATTTCAGGAAGCTGTGCTGTTTGTCCTACAAGTGACTTGAGTGCTGTAACTATTCCCGGAGCAATTGCTACTCCCAAAGACTTTCCATCTTCATTAACCGTCATAAAGGTCAGTGCTGTTCCAAAATCTATCACAATTTTTTTTCCTTTGTACATTTCCTGAGCTGCAACTGCATTTACGTAAAGATCGGTTCCCATTTGTTTGGATGTATGTCGAACATTAGACGGTGTGTCTCTGTCAACTAGCATAGGGGTAAACCCATGTATTCTTTTTAAGGAATTTGAAACAGATGATGTCAAAGCCGGAACTACGGAACCAATTACAATTTCTGAAATGTCTTCTTTACGAAATCCAAAAGGTTCATACATACTGTTGAACTTTGCATACATTTCATCTTCTGTCCGGTATGGTTTAGAGTTAATTGTCCATGAAATAATGTTTTCATCAGATTTAAATACGCCAAATCGTATATTGGTATTTCCTATATTGACCGCTAAAAGCATTTTATTTTGTATAAGTATTATTGCTATAATCTACATCTGCTAAACGCATTGTTGGATCTATTATTACTTTTCTAACTTCCTTTGAAACTTTGACTGAATAATTTGGAGTTGTCCATTTCCAAGGCTCAAGAACAGTTCTTTTTATTCCTTTATATAATTCTATATTTTCTGCTTGTTTTTCACCTCTTAATTCCAAATTGGGAATATAGAACAACTCTCTACTTCCATCTGTATATTCTATATATAGGTCAATTGGCATTGGGAAATTACTTTTATTATTTAATTCAATTGTTTTATTCAACACATTTGCTACCGAATAATCAATTGTTCTTGTTGTATTTATAAATAAATTATTATACCACTTTAAGTTTAATCCTGATATTTTTTCTACCGTTCGTTTAAAGTCATTTGGCTTTGGGTGTTTGAATTTCCATTCATCATAAAATTTCAAAAAACTCTTTTTCAAATTTTCTTCTCCTACAATATATCCCAATTGAATCAAGTAAACTTGCCCCTTGTTATATGCTGCTACACCATACGCATAATTATAATTAAAATAATCTCCTAAAAGACTCATCGGTTCTTCAACTCCTGACTTTGCTAAATTTATATAAGAATCATAGGCAGCTTTGTTAGGATTGGGTTCTTTTACTTGGTTAAATATCTCCAAATAAGCCATTTTTTCAGCATAGGAAGTAAACCCTTCGTCCATCCATTCATCCATTGTTTCATTTATTGCAAACAGATGCTGAAACCATGAGTGTGCAATTTCATGGTAGGTCACTCCTAACAATCTATCAAAACTCCGCTCACCGGTTATTAACGTAATTGTTCCATACTCCATGCCGCCATCTCCACCTTGAATTACGGTATAGGTGTTCCATGGATATTTTCCAAAATGTGTATCCATATACTGAAAAAACTGAACGGTTGGTTGCTCTATTGCTTTCCAATTTTGCTCGTATTCTTCGTTATCCATTCGGATAAAATACAATTCAGGTCCATTCGGTACAGTTTGTTGAGACACAATAAACTCTTTATCGGCCGCCCATGCAAAGTCATGAATGTTTTCTGCTATAAAATGCCAAACTACTTTTCCGTTTTTTGTCTTAATGCTTGGTTTTTTGATATAACCTTTTACATTTTCTGGATTCTGGAGTTTACCTGATGCTCCGATTATATAATCTTTTTGAATATTAATCTTCACATCAAAATTACCAAAGGGTGCCACAAACTCTCGTCCTATATATTCATCTAAATGCCAACCAAATTCGTCATAATGAGCCATTTTGGGGTACCACTGTGTCATAGAAAAATCTACGCCTTCAGTAGTATTTTTCCCTCCCCTACGAATAATTTCCGGTACTTGTGCTTTCCATTCCATTTCAAAGTTTACTCTCTGCTTAGGTTTTATACTTTCTGCCAAGCTCACTTCCATGATGGTTCCACTTACTTTAAACTGGAGTGCTTTTCCATTTTGTTTAACTGAACCTATTTTTTGATAGCCTATATCTTCCGGTTTCAGCATTTCAATTTTGCTTTTCGCATCACCATTTTCATTTTTTACAATCATTCGTGAATCGGGATCGGCAATACTTTTTAGACGATAGTCCATTGCACTTCCCGGCTGAAACGCATTGTAGTAAAGATGAAAATAAATTTTGTCTAGTTCGTCCGGAGAATTATTTGTATACTCTAAGTTCATTTTTCCATCATACCGGAAATTTGCCTCATCTACATCTATCTCCATTTTATAACCTACTTCTTGTTGCCAATAGGATAGTTCCTGTCCAAAAAGATTTACTGTAATAATTACGAAAGTGAAGAACCAAAATGTCTTGTTCATATTAAATTCAATTTGGGTAAACATACAAATTTTTGAAAACACTTAAAAAGGGCATCTTTCTATTTTTTCCTATCAGGATTGTCTTTGATAAAAGCTGACCATCCGGAATATGATTTGGATTCAACCGCTTTTCCACTATTAAAAAAATGACAAACAGCTGCCGCTAAACCATCCGTTGAGTCTAGTCGTTTAGGGAGTTCTTTTAAATTGAGTAAATTTTGAAGCATTCCTGCAACTTGTTCTTTGGAAGCATTTCCGTTTCCTGTGATGGACATTTTTATTTTTTTGGGAGAATATTCTGTAATCGGAACTT
>JBKEAG010000052.1:0-2428 GCA_047972025.1 Moheibacter sp. | reverse complement strand
TAGTTGGGTACTCGGGCCGTACCGGTCCAAACTTGTGCAATGTACCCATCCATACAGTCCATTGACGCCAAACTTGCTTCCGGACTCACTATCTGCCATTGAGAATAGTTTATCAATGAATGGGTCGGCACATAACATTTAATCGTTCGTCCCAAGTTTCTTCCGTATTCTTTTGCATATGTAAAAACCTCTTCTAACGCCCGATAATATAAATGGTATTTTAACTTATTTGAAAGATATAGGCTTTCTGCAGACGTATGTTGCGGTTGCCATTCAACCCCGTAATATGATTGCCATTCCTTTTTAAAGGCTGAACTATAGCCGCCAAATGCCCAAAATTCCGGTTCTTCCAAGTAAATGTCGTTGATTCCTGCATCAATTGCCCGTTTTATTTGGGTTTCTTTGATGTATTCCAGATAGTTTTGGGTGGGTACAACATAAGGTACGTTTTTTCCATGCCAGATAACTTCTCCATTTTCACGCATTTGGCCTTCATCATCATGTTTTTTCCCATCCCAATTGCCCAAAAAGTAATCTGCGTATTTCCCCCATGATATTCCTGTCATAAATTGCGTTATATAGCCTTTTTCCCTCCAAGAATTTATGCGATCCTCAAGTGTATGAAACTTACCATCAAAGACCAATTGCTCTTGCATGTCCACTCCATAGATGATTGCAATATCGGCCTCGACATGGATAGCCGGTTTGTACAATGCAGAAGTTTGAAATGATGTTGTGATTTCTTTTGGGACGGTTTTTTGGGAATAGAGAAGATTCCAAGATAAGACTAAGGCAAAGGTGACTAAGATGATTTTGTTCATAGTATTATAATTTATTTTTCCGTTATGCCATAATGTATGCCATCGGTCTCGTGTATGAGCAGTAGCGGATTTCAAGTCGCTAAACTGTCAAGATAGTACCGACCTTCGATTTATAAAATTAATTTTCAAATTAGTACTAAACCCGCTATTGCTTATACACAATGTTGTGCGTTCGTTTTTTAAAGTTCAATAGCATTTGGAGTTGAAAAAGGTAACGGAATCCAATAGTAGCTGTCTTTTTTCCCTATATATCCCAATCCAGGCCAAGGAAGATGTGAGGACATTGTTAATTGATTTTTCATAAAACAGTCTTCTAAAACTTTTTTGCGTGTTTCTATTCCTTTTTTGAAATCAACATCCCATTGTGTTCCCCATTCTGGATTTCCAATTAAAATTGGGGTATGTGTTGTGTCTACAATATTCTTAATGGATTTATCTCCCGAAAAAATTGTGAAAATTGTATGTCCGGGAGTATGTCCTTCTGCTAATTCCGTATGTAAAATGGAGAATAGCGTATCTCCGTAATCGAAAAACTCCACTAACTCCTTTATAGTGTAGAGTATTCTTTTAGTAAAGTCAACACTTTTTTTAACAGATTCTAGATTTAATTTGCTTTTTGAAAAATCAGGATTGTCTTTCATCCAAAAAACATATTCTTTTTTTGCGATGTGGTATCGAGCATTTGGGTAAACTAAATTTCCATCTACTGTAACAAGTCCGCCAATATGGTCTCTATGCCCATGTGTAATAAAAACATCTGTAATATCTTCCGTTTTTATGCCTGCATCTTGTATATTTTCTAAAAGCCAACCTTCATTCTCTCCAAAATGTTTTCCACTTCCCGAATCAATTAGAATAGTTCTATTCTCTGTTCTTATCAGCATTATGTTTAGTGCTAAATCAAGACTGTTATTGCCAAGGTGTAAACTTTCTAATTCTCGGTTAAAATTTGAAGATGTTATCTCTGGAGCGAATGTTGGTTGTGGCTTTTCTAAAAATACGTGTCCATCTGAGAAAAGTAGGATTTCAATTTTGTTTAACTTTATTTTCAGATAGTTATTTCTTGGGAATTTTGTTTTCTCCAATTTTGAGTTCGCAAAACTTGCGAAAGCTGGAGTTACAACTCCTATGCTAGATAGCGCACCAAGTTTTATTATGGTTCTTCTGTTCATTATATAAGTTTTTGCAAATTTATTTATTAAGTTTACTTTTGTCAAGTACCTACTTTTTTGTACTCTAGCTACCAAAAAGAAATTAATATTGATTATCAGTTGATTAAAATTACAAAATGAAACAAAAAAATATTATAGAACCAATTTGTGCAGTTGATTATGCTTTTCGTAGAGTAGGAGGGAAATATAAGGGGCGTATTTTATGGTATTTGTCAAATTATGAAGTTTTACGATTTGGAGAATTAAAAAGGCACATAAAAGATATTACTACAAAAATGCTTACTCAAACCTTAAGAGAGTTGGAAAATGATGGCTTGGTAAATAGGAAAGTTTATCGTGAGGTTCCTCCGAAAGTAGAATATTCGCTTACAAAGTCAAGTAAAGAGCTTATTCCGTTTATCAACCATTTGCGTGAATGGGGAGAAAATCAAATGA
>JBKEAG010000034.1:0-70441 GCA_047972025.1 Moheibacter sp. | reverse complement strand
CTTACAGCGTTGTTATTAGGCTCAGATTATTGGATAAAAAAACAAGCAAAAGAGCAATTATACAATGAGATAGCAATAATCCCTCATAGTACAGCCGGAGTAGTTTTGGGAACGAGTAAACGTGTACGGGGTGGAGCTGTAAATTTATATTTCAAATATAGAATGGAAGCTGCTGCAGAGTTGTATAATCAGGAAAAAATTAATTTTATTATCGTTAGTGGAGATAACTCTATAATGGAGTATAACGAAACACGTGATATGAAAGAAGCTCTAATAAAAATGGGTGTTCCTGAAGAAAAAATTATAGAAGACTTTGCGGGTTTTAGAACACTAGATTCAGTGATTCGGGCAAAAGAAGTATTTGGGCAAGACTCTATCACAGTCATTTCTCAGAAATTTCATAATGAACGAGCATTATTTATTGCCAAAAATAACGATATTTACGCTTTGGGGTTTAACGCTAGAGAAGTGCCAAAAGCATACGGAACCATAACACAAACTAGAGAGTATTTTGCCAGAGTAAAAGCAATGTTAGACATATACATTTTAGGAACTATGCCCAAATATTATAAGGATAAAGAACAATTTCCAAACGAAGAATGATATGCTGTTAATAGGAATTGCAGGAGGAACCGGCTCGGGAAAAACAACCGTAGTTCGGAATATTTTAAAGAATTTGAATACGGAAAACGTTTTGGTTATTTCACAGGATAACTATTACAAAGATCATAATGAACTGTCTATTGAAGAGCGTGAAAAAATCAATTTTGACCATCCACGCTCTATTGATTTTGATTTGCTGACAAGTGATGTTGTCAAATTAAAAAAAGGACAAACCATAGAACAACCCGTTTATTCCTTCATTACACATAGCCGTACAGACGAAACTTTGAGAACACCACCAAAAAATGTAATTATTGTTGAAGGAATACTTGTTTTAACCAGCCCGGAGTTACGTGAACTTTTTGATTTAAAAATTTATGTTCATGCAGATTCAGATGAACGATTGATTCGAAGAATTCAACGAGATATTCAAGAAAGAGGACGAGATTTAGATGAAGTACTAAACCGTTATAGAACCACCTTGAAACCGATGCACGAACAATTTATAGAACCTTCAAAAAACTATGCAGACATCATCGTCCCCAATATGAAAAAGAAAAACGAAGCAGCCATTCAGCTATTGGCTACCGTAATCCAAGACAAATTAGACTCAACTGCTGAATTATGAATCCGGAAAAAGACAAAATAGAAGAAGAAAAGTCGGGAAGGTGGTATAGATTCTTTTTGAACAAATACCTAATTGTTACACTCATTTTTGTTGCGTGGATGGTGTTTTTTGATCAAAACTCTTTTTTTATACATAAAGAATTGGACAAAGAAGTAAAAAGTTTAACAAAAGAGAAAAAGTATTACGAAGAAAAATTAGAAAAAGAAACCATCCAAATTCATAAAATGAACTCAAATGCTTCTGAAATTGAACGAGTAGCAAGAGAGAAACATTTCCTGAAAAAAGAAGGTGAAGACGTATTTATCATAGAAAAACAAAAAGTAAAACCAATCCAAACAAGTGATGCAACAGAAAACTGATTTTAAGCAACTTACTCCACAAGAGTGGAAACTAAAAGTTCAAGCTGAGTTAGCCGGTTTGGATTATAATGAAGTTTTGGTGTGGGACACAACAGATGGCATTCAGGTAAAGCCGGTTTACACAAGTGAAGATGATATAGGTGGTGAAACACTTTCTATAGAAACGACACCTGATTGGAAAATAATCGGAAATTTTTTAAACAATCCAAAACAAGATTATTCTTACTTATATGGGTTAACTATTTCTGATGAATATGTGGAATCATCATTGCAACTTCCTACTCATTTGGACTTATTTTTCAAAAGTGATAATCCGTTTGAATTATTATCAAAAATAGATATTTCCAAACTCAATAATTTAAAATATTTGAATTTAGATGTTTTGGGACATTTTGCAGAAACAGGAAATTGGTACCAATCACAAAAGGAAGATTTAGAATTTATTCAAAATTTAGACAAACAACCCTTTGAAAAATGTGTGGAAATAAATGCTTCCCTCTATCAAAATGCAGGAGCAAACCACGTGCAACAGATTGCTATTGCACTTTCGCACGGTGTTGAATACATTGAGAAATTAGGAATTGAAATTGCAGAAAAACTATATTTCAAAACAGCAATTGGGAGTAATTATTTCTTTGAAATTGCCAAATTACGTGCATTGCGAAAACTGTGGAACTTGATTTTGGCAGAATACAATTCAAAAGCTGAAACATATATTTTTGCCGAAACATCTTTACGAAACAAATCACTGTTAGACATACATAACAACATCATCAGGAGTGGGTTAGAGGCTTCTGCTGCAGTGCAAGGAAAGGCAGATGTCGTACAAATACTACCTTATGATGAGTTAAAAGAAACAACAGCTTTTTCAGAAGAATTAGCTTCAAAACAACAGCTATTACTTCAAAAAGAATCTTATTTTGATAAATTTTCAGATCCTGTTTCCGGTTCTTATTTTGTAGAAAATCTTACAAAATTGATGGTTAAAAACGCATTGGATTTATTCAAAAAAATAGAGTCTGAAGGCGGGTTTTTACAAGGATTAATAGAAGGAACGATTCAAAAAAGAATCCAAAAAAGTGCAGAAAAAGAACAACAAGCATTTGACGAAGGTGAACAAGTGCTGATAGGTGTAAATAAATTTAGAAACCCTACGGATAAAACAATTCCAAATACACAGCCTAGAAATGAAGTTCGGACACAGGTTCAGCCTATATTTAGAAAACGACTAGCCGAAAAAATAGAAAGTACAGAATGACACCAAAACAGCTATCATACGGGATACTAAGAGCATTGGGAATCACAGCGCTGATTTGTATTGCCTTGTATTTCTTATGGTTAATTCGTTCGGTATTTGCATATTTGGCAATTGCATTTGTACTGGCGATGATTGGTCGTCCACTGATGAATTTTATGCACAATCGCTTACGGATTCCCAATACGGTGGCTTCTATCTTAACGTTGAGTCTATTTCTGACGCTACTCTTGGCATTCATCAGTCTTTTTATTTCGTTGGTACTCAACCAACCCTACCGTTTGATAGGAAATTTCATGCACTTAGACCGATTTGAAGAAGCCATTAGTAATCAGATAAATCTACTTTCTGATTCACTAGGCTTTTTAAATATTCCTTTTTTAGATAACTATTTGAGCAATGCTATAAAAAGTGTAAACATCAAAAGTTTTTCCGGTATGTTTGGTGATTCATTGACAACTTTAGGAATATTGTTTATTGATTCATTTTCAGTTGTTTTCATTACCTTTTTCTTTCTGAAAGACCGAGATTTAATTAATAAAATGATAGTAGCCATAGCTCCAAAAGGAGAAGAGTCAAGGTTTGAATACGTATTGGATTCTACCAAAAATTTACTATCTCGTTACTTTATAGGATTGACTTTTCAGGTGATTATCATGTTTACCTTTTACTTCATTATTTTACTATCATTTGGAATAAATTATGCAGCAGTAATTGCTTTGCTATGTGCTTTACTAAACCCATTACCTTACATTGGTCCACTTTTGGGAGGGGTAATTATGGCAAGTCTGACAATGAGTGATTTACACAGTTTAGGACTAGATTACCGTACACAAATTATACCAACGGTATTATGGATTATGTTTTGGTATATTTTAACTCATGTTTGGGATAATTTTATCAATCAACCTTTGATTTACTCCCGAAGTGTTCGTTCCAACCCACTGGAAATTTTTCTGGTAATTCTGATTGGAGGAATCTTATTTGGAGTGATAGGAGTAGCAGTAGCAGTACCGGCTTATACAGTTTTACGAGTTGTTTTAAAAGAATTTTTCTCAGAGTATAAAATTGTCCAAAGTATCACAAAGAATTTGTAGTATTCTTATTTTTCAGGTAATTGTAAACTTTATCTTTTCTATTTCTTAAAGAACAAAATAAAACTATAAATAAAATTGAAATAGCGAATTGTAAACAAAGATGGAAGCACCCCCAACCTTTTCTTATACAATTATGTTCCTCACCCCCATGAGAATAGTACAGCATTAGATAAAATATAGCAATCCAAAAAAAAATGTTTATGAGGTAGTAATAATTATTTCTAATGTCTAAAACGAACTTTGATGTAATGTTTGAAGTGTTTAAAATGTCTTTTTTTAGGATTTTATTAATCTCTTCCGATAAATATTTTTGGTAGCCACGTAGTGTCAAAATTTTTAAAAAATCATAAAGAAATAATCCATAAACAATAAGTGTGAAATAAGGATAAAGAATTTTATATACCTTAAATTCATTATTATCCGTTATAAGATACAATCCTCCACCAAAAATGGCAATTGTATAATATAAAAAAGTTAACTGTCTTAAACTGAATTTTTTTATAAATCGGTCGGTGTTTTCGTATTCCATTTTTAGAAACTCTAATTGAGTTTTTTGTTCTTTTTCAGTCTTACTTTGAAAAAAAGGTAAATTCATAGGTATATATTTGTATTAAATTTAAGGAATAATAGTAAGAATTTGAATTTAGATTTAAAACAAGAGAACGTTCAGCAGTTTATTCGAGCTAATGAATACCAAAATATCCGTTTGGTATCTTTACAGAAATCACCTTTTCCAACAATTTCTTCAGCAGAATTAGCACAACAAATAAAAGGTTTACAAGTTGCCAAAAATAAATTTCCTAATTATTACAAAACAGAAAGAATTCTTTATCCACCGAGCATCAATTTAGAACAAGCATCGTCACAAATAACGGCTCAATACAAATCCAAATTGATTTCAGGAAATACGGTAGTAGATTTAACTTCAGGTTTTGGAATTGATAGTTATGCGTTTTCACAGAACTTTCAAAATGTAATTTCGGTTGAACGAAATGAAGAGTTAGCTGAAATTGTTCGGTATAATTATACGGTGCTAAATACTCAAAACATACAAGTTGTTTCAAGTGATTTTGAAGAATTTTGGAAACTAAGTTCAAATGAAAATTGGGATGTGATTTATATAGATCCGTCTCGTAGGAAAGGCTCTCAACGAAAGTATTTTCTATCAGATTTGGAGCCTGATATTTTACAGTGGATAAATCCATTTTTTCAAAGAACTAAAACTGTGATGGTGAAACTATCTCCGTTACTTGATTTGAAAGCAGTGATAGAACAAGTTCCAACCATTAGACAAATCCATTTGGTTGCAGTTAAAAATGAAATGAAAGAACTTTTACTAATTTGCAATAATGAAGTTGAAAATCAACCGACCATTCACTGTGTAAATTTAGAAACCGCTCAGGCAGAATTTTCTTTTGAATGGGAAGCTAAGAACCAGATGAAAATAGAATTTTCGTCACCGTTAAAATACATATATGAACCCAATTCTGCTATTTTAAAGTCGGGAGCATTTCACTTAATCGGACAGGAATTTCATTTGAAAAAATTACATGATAATACACATTTATATACATCAGACATATTTGTAAAAACCTTTCCGGGAAGGATTTTTGAAATGCTAGAAGAGGTAAGAGATGCCAAGCGAAAATTACCCAATCAATCATTTCATGTTTTGACCAAAAATTATCCAACTTCGGTAGAAGTCATTCGCAAAAAATATAAATTAAAAGAAAGTGATGCCCAAAGTCTAATTTTCACACAGAGCATTTCTGGTAAGCATATTTTGTTATGTAAGAAAATTCAGTAGTTTTTTAATACCTTTGGATGGCAAAAGTAGTTTTGAAAAGATGATTAAAACATATTTATTGGGTGTTACAACCTTTTTATATTTTATAGGAAATGCCCAATCAAAAATTGATACGTTGAGTATTGAAAATTACCAAATTAAAACCTTGAAAATTCCTGAAAAAATTGATGAAATTTCATCATTGGAAATTATAGACGGTTATTATTGGGGACAGAATGACAGTGGAGGAGAGCCGGAATTGTATAAAATAAACCCAAAATCAGGGGAAATCATTCAAACTATAAAAATAACAAATGCCAATAACAGAGATTGGGAAGAGTTAGCGGTAAGTGATAAGTACATTTTCATTGGTGGATTTGGAAACAATATGGGGAAACGAAAAGATTTGGCGGTTTATTACTTTCCAAAATCAAAGCTAAATACAGATGATGAGAGGGTAGAGGTAGAGGTAAAAAAGATAGAATTTTCTTATCCCGAACAAAAAGATTTCAATCCCGGAAACAGAATTACCAATTTTGATTGTGAAGCCATGTTTTTTTACAATGAAAAGTTACATTTATTTACCAAAGAGTGGACAGATTTCAAAACAACACATTACACGTTGGAAATAAAATCAGGGAAGCAACTAGCTAAGAAAATAGAAACATTTAAAACAAATTATTTAGTAACAGGGGCTACGGTTGATGCCAATCCAATTTCCAATACGCACGGTTTTTATTTGATAGGCTACACAAAAGAAGGAGTTGGTTTTATCTCTGGTTTTTCATTGCCAAAAAAAGAAAGTGATATTTTGTTTGGCAATAAAGTGAAAAAATTTAATTTACCACTTGGTTTTACGGCTCAGATAGGTCAAATTGAAGGGATTGCCATTCAGCCGGATAAGCCCAGTATTATTTGTTACAGTAACGAAGATTTTAAGTTTAAGACATTTCACGTAGAGCAAAGTGTACAGTGCATACATTCTCTAGCACAATAATAAGATGAAAACGGTAGAAAAAATAAAAGCTCCGATTGCAGAAGAAATGAAACTTTTTGAAACAAAGTTTTATCAGTCCATGAAGAGTAATGTGCCTTTGCTAGACCGAATCACACACTATATTGTTCGTCGAAAAGGGAAACAAATGCGCCCTATGTTTGTATTTCTCACAGCAAAACTGACAGGTGAATTTCAAGAAAGGTCTTACCGTGCTGCAGCTTTAATCGAGCTTATACACACAGCAACTTTGGTGCATGATGATGTGGTGGATGATAGCGATATGCGTCGGGGATTTTTTTCACTTAATGCGCTTTGGAAAAATAAAATAGCAGTTCTGGTAGGGGATTATTTACTTTCCAAAACATTAATTCTTTCTACTGAAAATGAAGATTTTGATTTGTTGAAAGTTGTTTCTGTTGCCATAAAAGAAATGTCTGAAGGTGAATTATTGCAAATTGAAAAAGCACGGAAGTTAGACATTACCGAAGAAGTATATTTTGAAATCATTCGTCAGAAAACGGCAACACTCATTGCCGCTTGCTGTGAAGCCGGAGCCCGCTCTGTAAATGCAAACGAAGAAGTTTGTAAGAAAATGCACCGCTTTGGAGAATTAGTGGGAATTGCCTTTCAGATAAAAGATGATTTGTTTGACTATACAAGCTCTGATATCATAGGAAAGCCGGTGGGAATAGATATCAAAGAACAAAAAATGACATTACCCCTCATCTATGTTTTAAATAATGTTTCCCCAAAAGACCGTAATTGGTTGATTAACTCTGTAAAACGATATAACAAAAACAAAAAGCGTGTTAGAGCAGTGATTCAATTTGTGAAAGATAACGGGGGGATTGAATATACACAAAAAACCATGCGAAAATATAGTGAGGAAGCATTACAGATTTTAAACGAATTTCCAGATAGTTTCTACAAAGACTCACTTATCACTATGGTTAACTATGTGATGGAAAGAGAGAAGTGATTCAAGTTCTAAATTCCTCTAGTTTTTATTCTTCATTATTTGTGAATAAGTTACCGGAGTAAGATGCTTAGGAGCATAAAATATAGTTTGTTTTATAGATAGGTTTGTGGTAAGAAAAATACGAAAACTATATTTTATATGAATCTCACTACAGTTAGAAATTTGAATGACGAAATTACCCAAGAACCGGTTTTGGGTGAATACTTATATTTAGGAATGGGTGAGTGTAACGGACACAAAGTCGTGATGTCTGTTGGCTATACACCTGAATATGCTGACAAAAAAGCCAAACAGTTTGAAGAGAAGAGTGAGCAACAGGTTCGCTATATTGACATATCGGTTATAAAAACAGGTGAGAAAATAAAGATGAAAAGTTTGAGAAAATTTAATCAATAGCTTTCGTAGAAAAAAGATTGTTAAAAGCTAATAATCTTAAAAATCAGTTCATTTAAAAGTTCACCGTCTGAAATATTTCCGGTAGAACCTACACCTTTACTTTTCACATCCGTTTCACGTAATAGAGAAATGATTCGTGTCGCTTTTTTCAATGGATAATTTTGAGCAGCCATAGCTGCATCTTTTGTGAAAAACGGATGGATTCCTAATTCTTTTGCTACGCTTTGTTGAGATTTATCGGTAAGTGTATGGTAAATGATGATGTTGGAAAAACACTGATAAAGTATAGAAAGTGTCACTACAAGAGGGTTATCTTTAGGATTTTGACTGAAATATTTAGCAATCTGAAAAGCCTTTACTGCATTTTTTGTTTCTATGGCTTTGCGAAGTTCAAAGTTATTGTAGTCCTTACTGATTCCTATATTTTTTTCAATGACTTCTGGAGTGATTTTTTTATCCTCAACTACAATTTTTAATTTATCAATTTCATTATTAAGTCGGGATAAATCATTTCCTATAAATTCAGCCAGTAGAAATTTTGCTTTTTGATCGATACTGAACTGTATAGACTTCACTTTATTTTCAATCCAGTCCGGAACTTGATTTTCATACAACTTTTTGGATTCAAATATGATTCCGTTTTTTTTAATTTCCTTGTAAAGTTTCTTTCGTTTATCAAGGGTTTTCCCTTTGTAATTAAAAACAAGTATAGTTGTAGGTTGAGGTTGTGTGGCGTAAGCCTCTAATTGGTTGATGGTTCTAGACAAATGCTGAGCTTCTTTTACAATGACTACCGAACGTTCAGCACCCATTGGAAACTGTTTTGCAAGACCTATTATTTCAGAAATATCAATTTCATTTCCATAAAGAATGGTTTGGTTAAACCCCTTCTCATCTTCGGTCAGTACATTGTCTTCAATGGTTTTTGAAATTTGGTCAATGTAAAAAGATTCCTCTCCCGAAAGGAAATAAATAGGTGCTACTTTTTTGTTTTTAATATCTTTGACAATGTTATCTGCTTCATTCATGAAACTATCCAAATTACCGATTTTAAATTTTTCCGAAAAATACCAATTTCGATTGAAACAAAAGGATGATAATCCGTATATATTTTGTTCAATCCGAAAAAAATGGTTGATTTTAACATCGGAGGAGTGGGTGAGACAACATACTATCCAATTTTTAATTCAAGAAAAAAAATATTCTAAATCAGCGATTAACACAGAAGTTGTAGTGCAAATAAACGGTATGCGGAAACGAGCTGACATCATTGTGTTTCAAAAAGAGAAACCGTTTATCATAGTAGAATGCAAAGCACCAACGGTTGAGATTAATCAAGACACTTTTGACCAGATAGCACGTTATAATCTACAATTAAATGCTGATTATTTAATGGTTACAAACGGACTAAACCATTATTATTGTCAAATGAATTTTGAAAAACAAGAGTATGTTTTCTTACCATTTCTTCCGTCACATTAGTCTAAACTCCAATTTTACTCCCCGGTGGGATGTATGCTCCTTTTTTTACAATCACAATTCCATCAGAAATAGTATAACTAGGGTGGTCTGCATATTCGAGTGATTCGCTTCCTTTTATAGTAACATCGTTTCCAATGATACAGTTTTTATCAAGAATCGCATTTTCTATATGGCAATTTTCACCCACTCCCAAAAGTGATTTTCCGGTTTTGAAATATTCTATAATGTCTTCCGGTTTTGAAAAATAGTCAGCTCCCATCATATAGGTATTTTTTAGAGTAGTTCCGTCACCAATTCGTGACCGAACTCCAATGATAGATGACTCTATACATTCGGCTGAAACGATAACCCCACCGCCAAAAATTACCCGATTAATTGATTTTCCCGAAATTTTATTAGGAGGCAACATTCTAGAATTTGTATAAATAGGGTGTGTTCCGTACATATTGAACTGAGGTAAATCCATTGTCAAATCCATATTGGCTTCAAAAAAGGAATGAATAGTCCCAATGTCAGTCCAGTAGCCATCATATTGGTAACTAGATGTTCTGTATTTATGAATAGCATTTGGAATTAATTCTTTTCCAAAGTCATTTCCTGGATCTTCTTCAAATATCTTTTTTAGCGTTTCACGATTAAACACGTAAATACCCATGGAAGCCAAATAATTTTTTCCTTTCATTTGGTTTTCCTCACTTACTTCTGATTTCCAATCAGGGAGAATATCACTTTTTGGTTTTTCTACAAAAGAGGTGATTTGGTGATTTTCATCTGATTTCAAAATTCCAAATCCGGTAGCATCTCGCTCATTTACCGGAATGGTAGCAATTGTTACTTCACTTTTACTTTCTATATGAAAATTGACCAATTCATTAAAATCCATTTGGTATAATTGGTCACCTGATAAAATTAGAAGATAATCATATTCAAATTTATCCAAATGTTTTTGACTTTGGCGTACAGCATCAGCCGTTCCCTGGTACCAATTGGTATTTTCAAAATCTTGTTCGGCAGCCAAAATTTCTACAAATCCTTTACTGAAAATATCAAAATGAAAAGCATTTTTGATGTGTGAATTTAGTGAGGCAGAATTAAATTGAGTTAAAACTAAAATTTTATTTAAACCTGAGTTCAAACAATTTGAAATGGGAATATCCACCAAACGGTATTTTCCGGCAATCGGAACAGCTGGTTTGGAACGAGAGTGTGTGAGTGGGTATAAGCGTGAGCCTTGTCCACCACCAAGTATGATGGCCAGAACGTTAGGAGTCATATTTTTTATTTTAAGGATTTGTATAAATTTACATATTTCTGAGCAGAACTTTCCCAAGAAAAATCAAGTTTCATAATTTTTCTTCTGAGTTTCTGTGATTGCTTTTTATCAGTTTCAAAATCAAGTGCCCTATGGATTGCCCAACAAGCCCCATTGACATCAATATCATTAAACTGAAAACCTCTACCATTTTCTTCTGAAATATCAGGTACGGTATCATTTAGTCCACCTGTTTTTCGGACAATTGGTATAGTTCCATAGCTCATGGAATACATCTGGTTGAGTCCGCAAGGTTCTACTCGGGAAGGCATCAAAAGGTAGTCAGAAGCTGCATAAATCAGATGAGACAAAGGTTCGTTGTAACCCAAATCTAAAGCGAAATTACCTGAAAAACGGTGTTGTAATTCTCGTAGTCTGTTTTCTACCGTTGGGTCGCCTGAGCCTAGTACAAAAAAGTTAACATCACCGTTCTTTTCTGTAATCATTCGTTCTATAATGCCTGGAAGTAAATCGGCTCCTTTTTCTCCGGCAAATCGACCAATAAATGAAACCAAAGGATATTCGTCATTTAAACGATAATTCTCACAAAGAACTTTCTTGTTAGTACGTTTTTTACTGATGAAATTTGTACTAGAATAATTATGTTCCAACATTTTATCAGTCTTTGGGTTCCAAACTTCTGTATCAATTCCATTGACGATTCCGTATGCTTTGGTGTTTTCTTGCTGGTATAGATTTTCTAGTCCGGCTCCTGTTGTATAAAAGAGTTCATGAAGATAACCAACTGAAACAGTTGTAAAAGCATCGGCACATTTAACCATAGAGGCTAGTGGGTTGATGATGTTTCCCCAATCGAGAAGTCCGCCTTTAGCAATGTCAAAATTGGGTAGGAAGTTAACCATTTCCCAGCCCATCCAGCCTTGGTATTGTCCGTTGTGAATTGTTCCAACAGTTTTTATATGATTGATGGATTCAAATTCGTATGCGTTTTTTAATAAAAAAGGTACAAGTCCTGTGTGGTGGTCATGACAGTGTAGGATGTCCGGTTTTTCTTTTATTCCCCGAATCCAATATAAACAGACAACTTGAAATCCAATGAATTGTAATGCGGCATCATCATATCCATATACGTTTTCACGATCCGTGAGTCCTTCTATTCGAACCAAATATAAATCAAATCCTAATGTGTTTTTGGTTTCTTTTACAATCTGAAATGGAAAATGTAAATCTCTAAGTGCTACTGTTCCCTCAAATACGGTTTTGAATTTGTGTTCTTGTGTGAAAGGTCGATTGTACCAAGGCATAATAACGGAAGCGTCTAGCTCTAGTTTATTCTGGTATTTGGGTAATGCCCCAACTACATCAGCAAGACCACCTACTTTTGCAACCGGATAACACTCAGCACTTAAATGAAATATTTTCATAATTGACATTCTATAATTTGTAGTAATGACCTAAATATAGGAATTTATAGGTTATTTTTTTGTTATTCTTTTACGTTCTTTCTTTAATTTTTCAATTTTAAATACCATACCCGAAAGTGGAGGTAAAGTTACTTTGGCAGAGTATTTATATCCTTTATAGGTTTGTTTTTGTGTGTTAACAAAATCAATTTCAATTCCGGTTCCCCAAAATTTTTGGCTGTCGGAGTTTAAAATACACTTCCAAGTTGCATGTTGAGGAAAGCCGATTCGTAAGTTTTTTCGGGTTACGGGTGTTAAGTTTAGGATAATTACCAAATCGTCTTTTTTGTTTCCCGATTTTCGAATATAGCTGTAGATACAGTTTTCATCATCACTTACTTCCATCCATTCAAATCCATCATGTTCAAATTGTTTTTTGAACAATGCTTTCTCTGTTCGGTAAAGTTGATTGAGTGAACTGACGAATTGCATTAATTTTTGATGCGGTTCAAATTCTAGTAAATGCCAGTCCAGTGAGTGGTCAAAATTCCATTCAGAAGTTTGTCCAAATTCATCTCCCATAAACAATAGTTTTGCTCCCGGGTGTGTAAACATATAGAGATAAAGCGCACGTAAATTAGCATGTTTTTGCCACTCGTCTCCCGGCATTTTATAGAGCATAGAACTTTTTCCATGAACAACTTCGTCATGTGAAAAGGGTAGGATGAAGTTCTCACTAAAACCGTACATAATACTGAAGGTTAATTTGTGATAATGAAATTTACGATAAATGGGATCCATTTTGAAATAATCAAGTGTGTCATTCATCCAGCCCATCATCCATTTCATACCAAATCCGAGTCCATTTTGATTTGTTGGGTGGCTTACTCCGGGCCAGGAGGAAGACTCTTCGGCAATGATTTGTACGTCAGGGAAACTAGTGTAAAGTGTTTCATTTAATTCTTTTAAAAAATCAATAGCATCAATGTTTTCACGTCCTCCATGTTGGTTGGGAATCCACTCATCTTCTTTTCTAGAATAATCCAAATACAACATAGACGTTACGGCATCTACCCGAAGACCATCTGCATGGTAGCGATCTAGCCAAAATAGAGCATTACTGATTAAAAATGAACGAACCTCATTTCGGCTATAATTAAAGATAGATGATTTCCAATCGGGATGAAATCCTTTTCGTGGGTCTTCGTGTTCATATAGGTAAGTTCCATCAAATTTGTATAATCCATGTTCATCAGTAGGAAAATGAGAGGGAACCCAATCTAAAATGATACCAATATCGTTTTGATGCAACTGTTCTATAAGGTACATTAACTCCTGAGGTGTACCATAGCGAGATGTTGGTGCGAAGAAGCCGGTAATTTGGTATCCCCAAGAAGGTGGGTAGGGGTGTTCCATAATTGGCATAAACTCTACGTGTGTAAATCCGGTTAGTTTTACATGATTGATGAGTTTGTCTGCAATTTCTTTGTAGGTTAGCCATCGTTCCGGCTCACTTGGGTCTCGTTGCCATGAACCTAGATGTACTTCATAAATTGAAATAGGACTATCTAGTGAGTTGTTTTTGTGTCGTTTTTTCATCCAATTATCATCTTGCCATTTGTACCAAGTAGATGATACAACAGATGCTGATTTTGGGGGAATTTCGGCTGATAATGCAAAAGGGTCTATTTTTTCTAAAATTTCACCTGTTTTTGATTGAATAGAGTATTTGTAAATAACTCCTAAATCAAGTTTTGGAATAAATCCTTCCCAGATTCCGCTTTCATCTTTTCGAAGTTTTAATTTATTTTTTGTTCGATTCCAATCGTTAAAATCTCCTACAACAGAAATATTTTTGGCATTGGGAGCCCAAACGGCAAAATAAACACCATTTCTATTTTTGTTTTTGACTTTATGAGATCCCATTTTTTCATATAACTTAAAATGTTTTCCGATTCGGAATAATTCTATGTCATAATCTGTAAAAAGTGAGAAAGATTTAGCCATGATTCTTTAACGTTTATTCTACCTCTAATTTACTGAAATCTTTTGGAATAATACAGGATACTATACCATTTTCGTTTTGTGAAAATTCAATGGACTCATCATCAATTTTTACAGATTGGGGAGGGAAAGGAAGTCCAATTAAATCTATTTCATATGTTTTGTATCGTTCGTTGTACAGTCCAACAGAACTTTGATGGATAACAAATGATTTTTCATTTCCTTTGACAGTAAATTTCTTTTCTAAATAGATGTCTTGTTTGTAAGCAAAAGTATCTCTATTGTCTTCAAATGTGTAACTATTGGTTTCATAAGGAGCATAAAAAATATTTAGTTTAAGTGTTTTGAGAACAATTTCATTTGTATGTTGAAATACGGGATATTCAGGTAAAACACTTCCACCTTTTATAAAAATAGGCATTTGATCCATTGGAGTAGGAATGGTGTAGGAATATGCTCCGGCATATTTTTGATGATTCCAATAGTTGTACCAAAGTATATTTTTGTTGGGTAGGTAAACTTCTGTT
The DNA here is from genome assembly GCA_047972025.1 of Moheibacter sp. Lineage (GTDB taxonomy): Bacteria > Bacteroidota > Bacteroidia > Flavobacteriales > Weeksellaceae > Moheibacter. The sequence continues at coordinate 55,652 of JBKEAG010000034.1, read as the reverse complement.
TCTTTTGTACCAGCTTCAGTTATAGGTTTTACAAGAATTTTAGACCCAAAACAGAAAGTGTCATCTCGTTTTGCATTCTCAGGATTCTCTTGCTCTAGCATACTCAGTGGACGTAGGATTGGAAAACCGTACTGAGTTTGTTCCCAAAATGTAGAATAAATATACGGGAGTAATTTGTACCGTAATTCAATAAATTTTTTGTTGATGGCCTCAAATTCATTTCCGAAACTCCAAGGTTCTCTTTCGGCTGTATCACCAGCAGAGTGTGCTCGCATGAAAGGGGAAAATACACCAAACTGAATCCATCGGGTAAATAGTTCTCCATCCGGTTCTCCACTAAACCCTCCAATGTCAGTTCCACAAAAAGGCATTCCGGACATGGATAATCGTTGTAGCTGAATGACTCCAATTTTTAAATGTTCCCAGGTAGCAATATTGTCACCTGTCCAAACGCTTGAGTATCTTTGTGTTCCGGCATAGGCAGCTCGTGTTATTGTGAAAGGTCGTTTATTTTTGTATAGTTTCTCTAAGCCTTCGTAAGTAGCTCGAACCATTTGCATTCCATAGACATTGTGTGCTTTTCTGTGAGAACCACGTTGTCCATCAAAATTATGCCGAACATCGTTTGGGAATGTTCCTTTACCAAAAACGGCAGGTTCGTTCATGTCATTCCAAACTCCTGCAACACCATCATCTACTAACCCTTGAAAAAGACCACCCCACCATTTGCGTACTTTGGGATTGGTAAAGTCGGGGAAACGACAAAGTCCCGGCCATACGTAGCCTTCCATGAAATAGTCATCACCACGACGACAGAAATAGTTATTATCTTTTCCTTCTTTATACACCCAATAATTTGGGTCAACTTTTATTCCCGGGTCAATGATAACAACCGTTTTAAATCCATCTTCTGCTAATTCGGTAATCATTCGTTTTGGATTGGGAAATCGGAGTCGATTCCAAGTGAAACAGCGATAACCATCCATATAATCAATGTCTAAATACAAAGCATCACATGGAATTTTTCTTGATCGAAATTGGTATGCTAAATCTTTGACTTTGCTTTCCGGGTAGTAACTCCATCGGCACTGGTGATAACCTAGTGCCCACATAGGTGGTAAGTAATGTGTTCCGGTTAGTTGATGAAAGCGACGGATTATGTCTATCATATTTGGACCGTGTATATAATAGTAGTTTAGTTCTCCTCCATCTGCCCAAAAACTTGTTCTTTCGGATAATTCGGCGGCAAAGTCAAAATAAGATTTAAAAGTATTGTCAAAGAAAATTCCGTAACAGTCACCATTATCATTTTGTCCAATATAAAAAGGAATGGTACGGTATAGTGGGTCTTGCCCCATACCATAGGAATATGCATCTGTGTTCCAGTTGGTAACTCTCTGGCCCCGTAAATTTAGGTGCATGGCTTTGTCTCCTAGACCATAGTAGGCTTCGCTAGTCTGTGCTTTTTTTGAGCAGTAAACATAATATCCACCAAATTCATCATTCTCTTCCCAGTGCATGGGAGCATCATCAGAGACTGTTTGAACTCCACGGCGATTTTCAAATGAAATCAGAAAATCTTTTTTGTTGATGACACAGGTAACGGTATTCGTTTTTACTCTGAAGCTATTTTCTTCTTCCTCAAATGTAAATACTGCCGGATAAGGTTTTTTGTCAACAATAGCATAGGAAAAGTCTTCTAGAAAAACACCTTTTGGAGCCATCCGAACCCGAATTATCTCATCTGAAATTACGCTTACAGCAACTTTGGATATTTCATCAGAGAAAATAAAGGTATTATCATCTTGATTGTGTTCTTTAATTTCTTTTAAATAACTTTTCTCAATGGTAGGTAAATCAAGTGCTGGATTATTTACATGTTGTATTTCATCATTTAGTGTGGGTGAATTTAGAACTGTATCATTTTCAGCACTGTCAACTTTGTTTTGCTCCATATACTCTATATTTTTATAATCTTAAATTAATTTTCATTTTAAATTGTGAATATATCAATAATTAAAAGGAATAAATAGAGAATACGAGAAAATAAATAAATTTTAAATTTATTATGCACGCATAATAAAAAAACCATATATTTGTATGATTCATTAATGAGATAGGATGAGCCATAGTGATTTAACAATAGACCAGTATTTACGTTCAACATGGTTGACAATTCAAAAAATGTACAACGAGCAAGCCTCTAAGTTTAATTCTACTATGGTAATGGGGTTTACATTATTGTCTATCGATCCAAAACAAGGAACGCCAAGCACTTCCCTAGGTCCAAAGATGGGAATAGAACCAACTAGTTTGTCGAGAACGTTAAAAAACTTGGAAGAAAGAGGACTTGTGACTCGTAAGCCAAATCCGGATGATGGAAGAAGTGTATTGATTCTTTTGACTGAAGACGGACTACAAATGCGAAATGTTTCCAAAGAAGTGGTGTTAAGTTTTTACGGAGCAATTCAGGAGCGTATTAGCCCAGAAGAAATGAATGTGTTTTTTAGTGTTTTACAAAAAATTAATACCATAGCTTCTGATAAAAAAATATTTAAAAAAGAAAAACAAAATCAATTATAAATTAATTCAAAACAAAAATGAATAGGCACATACGACAAGTTACAGTTTTAGGATCCGGTGTTATGGGGTCTGGAATCGCCTGTCATGTAGCCGGAATTGGTGTGGAAGTATTACTACTAGATATGCCAACAGAAGGTGCTGACAGAAATAAAATTGCTCAAAGTCATTTGAATAACGCACTCAAATCAAAACCATCACCCATTTATGATAAAAAGTTTGCATCACGAATAACCGTAGGGAATTTTGAAGATGATTTAGAGAAAATAAAAGATAGTGATTGGGTGGTTGAGGTTATCATTGAGCGGTTAGACATCAAGCAAGGAATGTTTGAAAAAGTAGATAAATTACGAAGAGAAGGAACGTTAATTACTTCTAATACATCAGGAATTCCAATTCATTTAATGTCAGAAGGACGTTCAGAAGATTTTCAAAAACATTTTTGTGGAACACACTTTTTCAATCCACCACGCTATTTGAAATTATTTGAAATTATTTCCGGACCAAAAACAGATAAGTCTGTAATAGATTTTTTCACAATATATGGTGATAAATTTTTAGGAAAAACATCCGTTTTGGCAAAAGATACACCTGGATTTATTGGAAATAGGGTAGGTGTTTATTCCATGGCAAAAGTGATGGAATTGGCACAGGAAATAGGATTGACGATAGAAGAAACTGATTTACTGACAGGAACCATTCTAGGAAGACCCAAAACAGGTACATTTAAACTAGCAGATTTAGTAGGTTTGGATACCGCTGTAAACGTGACCAAAGGTTTGCAACAAAACTGTCCCAATGATACATTTATTCAGAACTTAAAAGATTCAAAAACATTAAATTTTTTATTGGAAAATAAATTTTTTGGAGACAAGACTAAAAAAGGCTTTTACTATAAAGAAATTGATAAAGAAGGAAATACCAACCGCTTTGCGTTGGATTTGAAACAGCTAGAATACCGTCCACTTAACCGTCCAAAACTTCCCATTATAGAAATGGCTAAACAAGCAGGTGGAACCAAAAATAAGCTGGGTGTTTTATTGCAAGATAAGGGAACGGCAGGAGAATTAATTTGTAAACATTTTGCGTCTTTATTCGCTTATGTAGCAGACAAAGTACCGGAAATCTCTAATGTACTGTATAGTATAGATGATGCAATGAAAACAGGTTACGCATGGAAGTACGGTCCGTTTGAAACATGGGACTTAATCGGTGTGAAAAAAGGAGTAGAACTTATCGAGTCCGAAGGATATGCAGTTGCCGGTTGGGTAAAAGAAATGATCGATGCAGGAAAAGAAAGTTTCTATACAGTAAAAGAAGGTAAAAAATATTTTTATGACATAGATTCAAAAGACTACCGAATCATTCCGGGACAAGATGCCTTTATAATTTTAGATAATATCCGAAAAACCAAAGAAGTTTGGAGTAATGCAGAAGCAAGTGTACAAGATTTAGGAGATGGAATTATCAACCTAGAATTTCGTTCCAAGATGAATAGTATAGGTGGTGGTATAATTACCGGAATCAACAAAGCCATTGACTTAGCAGAAAAAGATTACCAAGGATTAGTAATTGGAAATCAAGCAGATAATTTTTCAGTAGGAGCAAATTTAGCAATGATTATGATGATGGCGTCTGAGCAAGATTGGTGGGAGCTAAATATGGCAATCAAACAATTCCAAGATACCATGATGAAAGTCCGGTACAGCGCAATTCCAGTTGTGGTAGCACCACATGGTATGGCACTGGGTGGAGGTTGTGAAATATCGCTCCATGCAGATAAAATTGTAGCTGCTGCTGAAACATATATGGGCCTTGTAGAAGTGGGAGTAGGAGTCATTCCGGGAGGAGGTGGAACCAAAGAAATGACCCGAAGAGCAACAAAACATTTGATTTCAGATGACGTAAAAACCAATCATCTACGCGAAGCCTATATGAATATAGCCATGGCAAAAGTTGGAACATCTGCCTATGAAGCTAAAAATTTAGGATTCATTCGAAATGAAGATATAATAGCAGTAAACAAAGACCGTCAAATTGCAGAAGCCAAAAAACATACACTTTTGATGGCAGAGTCCGGATATACACAGCCTATTGCAGAGAAAGTAAAAGTACTAGGAAGTGAAGCAATGGGAATGTTTTATGTAGGTTCAGACCAGATGGTTGCAGGAAATTACATCTCAGAACATGACCGATTGATAGCTAATAAATTGGGATATGTAATGACCGGAGGAAATCTATCCGAAGCAACAGAAGTATCTCAACAGTATCTATTGGATTTAGAAAGAGAAGCCTTTTTATCACTTTGTGGAGAGAGAAAGACACTAGAAAGAATCCAACACATGTTAAAAACAGGTAAACCGTTGAGAAATTAATTACACTTAGTACTTAAATTATAAAAAAATGAAAGACGCATATATAGTAACAGGATATAGAACGGCAGTAGGGAAGGCTCCGAGGGGGACACTTCGTTTTACCAGACCGGATGAAATGGCAGCAACCGTTATTGAACGAATGATGCAAGACGTACCTAATTTAGATAAAGATCGAATAGATGACGTTATTGTAGGTTGTGCAATGCCCGAAGCAGAACAAGGTTTAAATATGGCACGGTTAATTTCTTTAATGGGGCTAGATACAGACAAAGTTCCAGGAGTAACCATAAACCGTTATTGTGCATCCGGATCAGAAAGTATAGCCATTGCAACGGCAAAAATCCGTACCGGAATGGCAGATTGCATTATCGCCGGAGGAGCAGAAAGTATGTCATATATCCCCATGGGAGGCTACAAACCAATTCCCGATACGGATGTTGCAAAAAATCATGCCGATTATTATTGGGGAATGGGATTGACAGCAGAAGCGGTTGCCAATGAATTTAAAGTATCTCGTGAAGACCAAGATAAATTTGCATTCACATCACATCAAAAAGCAATAAAAGCGATAGAAGAAGGAAAGTTTAACAATCAAATTGTTCCAATTGATGTAGAATTAAATATTTTGGATAAGAATGAAAAAATTCAATCTCAAAAAATTAATTTTAAACAAGATGAAGGACCACGAGCAGACACATCATTAGAAGTTTTGTCAAAATTAAGACCAGTATTTGCAAATGGAGGTTCAGTAACTGCGGGAAATGCCTCTCAGATGTCAGATGGAGCAGCCTTTGTATTAGTGATGTCAGGAGAAATGGTCAAAGAATTAAACTTAGAGCCGGTAGCTCGGCTTATGGCATATTCTACGGTAGGAGTTCCACCAAGAATTATGGGGATTGGACCACTATATGCCATTCCAAAAGCACTAGAACAGGCAGGTCTGAAACAGAGTGATATAGAAATGATAGAGCTAAATGAAGCATTTGCTTCACAGTCATTAGCCGTAATTCGAGGGTTAGATTTAAACCCTGAAATTGTTAATGTAAATGGAGGAGCTATTGCATTAGGACACCCACTTGGATGTACCGGAACTAAACTGACAGTTCAACTTTTTAATGAAATGAAAAGTCAAAATAAAAAATACGGAATGGTAACCATGTGTGTAGGAACCGGACAAGGAGCAGCTTCTATTTTTGAAGTTCTTTAAATTAGATTAAAGGCAAACAATATATTAACTTTATAATTCAAAATAAAAAATACTCATGAGCAATAGATTAAAAGGAGGGGAATTCTTGATAAAGGATTTGACTTGGGAAAATATATTTACACATGAAGATTTCAGCGAAGAACAAAAAATGATGTTGGAATCAGCAAAGGAGTTTATTGACCGAGAAGTCTGGCCAAAAAAGCATCAAATAGAAAAGAAAGACTATGTGCTGATAGAAGATTTGATGAGAAAACTGGGAGAACTAGGCTTTTTGGGAATTTCAGTCCCGGAAGAGTACGGAGGGCTAGGAATGAGTTTTGTAACAACCATGTTGGTATGTGATTATATTTCAGGAGCAACGGGGTCATTGGCAACTGCTTATGGTGCGCATACCGGAATTGGAACTATGCCGATTACACTATATGGAACAGAAGAACAAAAGAAAAAATACTTACCAAAATTAGCAACAGGAGAATGGTTTGCCTCTTATTGTCTTACAGAACCGGGAGCAGGGTCTGATGCCAACTCAGGAAAAACAAAAGCAATTTTATCAGAAGATGGGAAACACTATACCATCACCGGACAAAAAATGTGGATAACCAATGCCGGATTTGCAGAATTATTTATCGTATTTGCTCGGATTGAAGATGATAAAAATATCACAGCTTTTCTTGTAGAAAAATCGCAAGTAGGTGATGGACTTTCTTTGGGTGAGGAAGAAGATAAACTAGGAATTGTCTCCTCATCTACACGTCAGGTCTTCTTTAATGAAGTCAAAGTCCCAGTTGAAAATATGTTAGGTGAACGAAATGGAGGTTTCAAAATAGCAATGAATGCGTTAAATGTAGGGCGAATTAAATTAGGAGCAGCCTGTCTAGACGCACAGCGTAGGATTATTTCTAATGCTATAAATTACTCAACTGAAAGAAAACAATTTGGTGTTTCCATCAATACGTTTGGGGCAATTAAGGAAAAATTAGCAGATATGGCGGTTGGAGCATTTGCTTCAGAAGCAGGAGCTTACAGAGCAGCAAAAGATATAGAGGATGCAATTTCAGACAATATTTCGGCAGGAATGCCGCATGACGAAGCAGAACTAAAAGGAATTGAAGAGTATGCGATAGAGGCATCTATTCTAAAAGTTTGGATTTCAGATATAGCACAAATAGCAGCAGATAAAGGAATTCAGATTTATGGTGGAATGGGCTACTCCAAAGAAATGCCGATGGAGTCAGCTTGGCGTGATGCCCGAATTTCTAGAATTTATGAAGGAACTAATGAAATAAATAGTTTATTGTCTATCAGCATGTTAGTTAAAAGAGCTTTCAAAGGGAAAATAGATTTGATGACACCGGCTATGAATGTTGCTAATGAATTAATGAGCATTCCGTCGTTTGATACACCGGACTATTCTGAACTTTTTGCTCAGGAAAAAGAAATTTTAGGAAATTTGAAGAAAGCATTTTTTATGGTTGCGGGTGCTGCATTACAGAAATTTGGAGCAGATTTGGAGAAACATCAGCAATTGATTTTACGAGCTTCAGAGATTTTGATTGAGATTTATTTGGCAGAAAGTACAATGTTACGAGCAGAAAAAATAGCCAAAACAAAATCAGATAAAGATACAGAAATTCCGGTAAAATTGGCTATATTGCAAATCTTTCATTCGGTAGAGAAAGTAAAAAGTAGTGCTACGGCAGGAATTATTTCATTTACTGAGGGAGACGAACAACGGATGATGTTGTCCGGATTGCGAAGGTTTACTCGTTACAACGAATATCCAAACGTAGTGAATTTAAGAGAAGAAATTGCTGAATTTTTAATTCAAGAAAATAAATATACTTTTTAAGTAAAGTGTTAGTAAAGTTTGGCACAAACTTTGCTAACTAAATGGTTTAAGTACTATTCTTTTCATAAGGTAGTTGAGTTTTCATGGTACTTAAGTTTTAGTAGAGAGGGTCCCGGCAGAAATGTCGGGATTTTTTTATTTCCACATATTTCTATTTTAAAAATAAGTGATTTATAATGTTTTTCTGTAAAGGTCAACTGATTCAGTCAGACAATTTAAATTCTAAACGACTTACTTTCCCATGATATTTATCAGGTTTAACGATAAAGACTTCGTTTATTTTTACACCCTTAAACTTTACTATAATGAAAAATATCTTTACTACCGTTTTTCTTTTTCAGATTATTATTGCACTTGGACAAACCGAAGACGTTTTAGAGTTAGAAGAAGCATCCATTTATACACAAAGAATTTCTACTGATTTAAAGAAATTAGACCAAAACATAGTGGTAATAGACCGGAAAGAAATAGAAAAAAGCCCTTCTTTGACTATTGAACAATTACTTTCCAATCAACTGAGTATAGACATTCGGCAACGTGGAGTAAACGGAATGCAAGCGGATGTAGGAATTAGAGGAGGCTCGTTTGAGCAGACGTTGGTTTTGATTAATGGAACAAGGATGAGCGATGTACAAACGGGACACCATTCACTAGATATTCCAATAAATTTAAACACCATCGAACGAATAGAAATTTACAAAGGACCTTCTGCAAGGAGGTTTGGGCAAAATGCTTTTACCGGTGCTATCAATATCATCACAAAGCCGAAACAGAAAGACAGAGTTAATCTTATGTTGACTGCAGGTGAGTTTGGAACCTATGGTGTAAACGCCGATGTAAATATAGGAAACGATAAATTTCAGCAAATAATTCAATCAGACTACTCCCAGTCAGACGGATACAGACACAATACGGATAGTGAACGCTATAATTTTTGGTATCAAAATAAATTAGAATTAGGCAAACACAATTTAAATTTCCAAAGTGGGTTTATTCAAAAGAATTTTGGAGCCAATGGTTTTTATGCGACTCCTACGGCTACGGAACAGTATGAAGAAACTCAATCTTCTTTGGTTAACATTTCAGCAGATTTAAATTTTAATCATTTGAAAATTAAACCAAATTTATACTGGAGAAGACATCAAGATGAGTATATCTTTGTTCGGGAAGACCCGTCTATTTACCGAAATATGCACATTGGGAATACCATAGGAGGAGAAGTGAACTCAACGCTCACAACGCCTATTGGGGAAACAGGATTTGGATTGGAAACTCGAAAAGAATATTTGAGTAGCAATAAGTTAGGGAAGCATGACAGAGATATATATTCTGTTTTTTTGGAGCATAAACTTTCTTTCTTTAATGACCAATTGAACGTAACTCCGGGGGCTTTGTTCTCACATTATTCAGACTTTGGTAGTTTTCTATATCCAGGATTGGACTTGGGGTATTCGATTAATCATCACCACCAAATTTTTGCAAATATTGGACAAACATACCGAACACCTACTTTTACCGATTTGTATTATGAAGATGCTGCAAATGTAGGAAACCCTGATTTACAACCGGAAGAAGCATTGTCATATGAGTTGGGATACCGATTGTCTATTCCTCACTTTACATTTATGACAAGTGTGTTTCGTAGAGAAAATAGAGATTTAATTGATTGGGTAAAGGAAAATGAAGATGATAAATGGATGCCGCAAAACTTGGCAGAAGTAAATACAAATGGTTTTGAGGTAAGTATTGATTACCGATTTTATGAGCAGTTTCTAAATAGTGTATCGGTTTCCTATACGTATTTAGACAATCAAGTAGAGGACTCATCAAAACCATATTCACGGTATTCATTGGGAAATTTACGTCATCAACTGATTGCAAAACTAAATCACAAAATAGTTAAAAATTTAACTATAGAATGGGTGTACCGTTATTTGGATAGAGTCAGTTTGGATGATTATCAATTGCTAGATGCCCGATTAAATTTCGATATAAATCGATTTAAATTATTTTTACAAGGAAACAATTTACTAAACACCAATTATACGGAAACGAATTTGATACCGATGCCCGGGCGTTATTTCAGTGGAGGAATTAATTATCAGATTTTTTAGAAATATTTCTCCTGAACGAATCCGTTTTTTTATCATATCCATAGGGGCAGTGCTTACAACCACTTTTACAGCAGTAGCCCCTTCTCAAAAGATATTGCTCTGTAAAAACAAGAAACCCTTCTGGAGTTTTGTAGTAATCTCCTTCTTTGTATTTACCGAAACTCATGGATTGAACAAATTTTAGTTATCTAGTTTTTTATAAGCATGTAAGATTTTACCTACCAATTTATGACGGACAACATCCTTTTCTGTGAGTTTTACCATACCGATTCCATCTACATTTTTTAAAATTTCCATAGCCCCTTTCAGTCCTGATTTTTGTTTAGGAGGTAAATCGACTTGATCAGGATCACCGGTGATGATAAATTTGGCATTTTTCCCCATTCGAGTCAGAAACATTTTCATTTGAGCATGGGTTGTATTTTGCGCTTCATCTAGAATTACAAAGGCTTCATCCAAAGTTCGTCCACGCATGAAAGCAAGCGGAGCAACTTCTATGATTCCTTTTTCGTAATAAGAATTTAACTTCTCAAAGTGAATCATATCACGTAAAGCATCATAAAGAGGTTGGAGATAAGGGTCTAATTTTTCCTTTAAATCTCCTGGAAGAAATCCTAAACTTTCACCTGCCTCTACTGCTGGTCGAGTTAAGATAATTCGCCGGACTTCTTTATTTTTTAGAGCTTGAACCGCAAGAGCTACACTGGTGTACGTTTTTCCTGTTCCGGCAGGACCAACGGCAAACACCATATCATTTTGATTGACTAACTCCACTAGTTTTTTTTGTCCGGGAGTTTGGGCTTTTACCAATTTTCCATTTACACCATGTACGATTGTATTTTCTACTTTGAGGTTGGACTTTTGGTTTGGAAACTCTACATCTAGCAGTTGCTCCATGTCTTTTTCGTTTAGACGATTATAGTGTTGTAAATATTGTATGATTTGAGAAATTTTGGTAGAGAATGCTATTAAATCGCTTTCATTTCCAACAGCAGAAATGTTTTTCCCACGCCCTATAATTTTTAATTTAGGAAAATGTGTTTTTAATAATTTGAAATTCTGATTATTAGCACCATAAAAGTCCTGAATGCTTATATCAGTTAGTTCTAAATTTAATTCTGTCAAATGTCTTTTCTTTTAAATTGAATACAATACAAAAATACGTAATATATTTGTTTGCTATAAGTGAAATTCATGCCAATCATAACCTTAACGTCTGATTTTGGACTTAGAGACCCTTACGTAGCTTCCATAAAGGCTTCTATTTATAGTGAGTTGGATGAGGCGTTGGTAGTTGATATATCTCACTCTATTTCACCTTTTGATATAGAGTCGGGGGCATTTGTTATAAAAAATAGTTATAAAGATTTTCCGTCCGGAAGTATTCATATTATAGGGGTAGATGAGCTTTTGAATCCTTCTAAAAAGCCAATAGCAGCATTGATTGACGGTCATTACTTTATTTCGAGTGATAATGGATTGCTGTCATTAATATGTGCAGATATTTCTCCCAAAGAATTGGTTGAAATTAACATTCCACAGGTGCAACAAAATTCAGCATTTCCTACCCGAGATGTTTTTGTTCCGGTAGCTTGTCATCTGGCAAGAGGAGGAAAACTGTCTGTGGTGGGACAAAATTTAAAAGAATTCCGTGAATTGGCAACACTTCAGCCAATGGTGAAAGACGATGGGAAAACCATTGTTGGTACGATTATTTACATTGATAATTTTGGAAATTCTATCACGAATATTTCAAAACATATTTTTCATAAAGTAGGTAAGAAAAGAGAGTTCAAAATTTGGTTTCGTAATCTAGAGTTTACAGAAATTTATGAAAATTATAGTCATTTTGTGAAAGACTTTTCGCGTGAATCAGATTATATAGGAAAGGGATTGGCTGTGATGGGGGCTTCGGGGTTTTTGGAAATTGCAATTTATAAAAGTAATCCACAAACGGTGGGGGCTGCAAGTACTTTGTTTGGACTGAAAAAAGGAGCTGAAATTTATGTCGAATTTAGCTAAATAATTACTTTTGTTTAATGGAATTTTACCCCATCATAAAAGCGATTCATATTATTTTTGTAGTGAGTTATTTTGCCGGACTTTTTTACATAGTTCGACTTTTTATTTACCATACGGAAATACAAGATAAATCAGAATCTGAAAAAACTATTTTGAGAAATCAATTTCATTTGATGGAAAAAAAATTATGGAATATAATTACTGTTCCGGCGGGAATTTTGGTTTTGATTACGGGAGTTACAATGTTATTTTTGAACCAAACATTATTAACTGAACCTTGGATGCACATAAAATTAACGGCTGTAATCTTATTAATCGGGTATCATTTGTGGAGTTGGAAAACATTGAAAGAAATCCAAAATGATATTTTTCAAATGAAATCAGTCCGCTTACGAATGATGAATGAAGTTGCTACCCTATTACTTTTTATAATTGTATTTGCAGTTATATTAAAAGGACTTTTTATGACGTATTGGTACTGGATTTTGATTAGTTTTGTAGCCGTTGGTGTACTAATTATGCTGATTGTGCGTTTAGTGAATCGGGACGAATGATAAATATTTTCAAAAAAGAACTGGCGAATTACTTCACAGGTTACATAGCGTATATTTGTGCATCTGCCTTTGTGTTGATTTGTGTGTTATTCTTGTGGTTTTTTGACAATGAATTTAATATTTTTAATATTGGTTCGGCTACACTGAGTAGTTTCTTTTTTATAGCCCCTTGGGTTTTGCTATTTCTCATTCCGGCTCTGACTATGCGTTCCATTGCAGAAGAAGATAGTACCGGAACTTTACAGTGGCTTTTTACCCAACCAATTAAAGTTGGAAGTGTCGTTATGGGAAAATTCTTTCCCATATTGGTAGTTTTACTATTTTGCCTACTACCAACTTGGTTATTTGTTTATACTTTGGATCAATTTATTGTAGAAACACAGGCACTGGATTATGGAACTTTTTTTAGCGGATATTTGGGCTTATTCTTGTTAGGAAGTAGTTTTGCTGCCGTAGGGATTTTTAGCTCATCTTTGACAAAAAATCAGGTAGCAGCTTATGTTTTGGCAGTGATTCTCTGTTTTTTATTTTACTATGCGTTTGAAAGCCTAGCTTCATATAATTTACTTGGAAGTATTGACTTTTATGTGCAAAAATTAGGAATGTATGTTCATTATCAACAATTCTTGAAAGGTATTATTGACACACGAGATTTGATTTATTTTTTGGTATTGATTACCCTATTTTTGGTTTTGACAAACTTTAATTTGGAACGGAAAAAGTAAAATAAATGAAAAATAAAATTCAAAATAGAATTGGAATTATTTTGCTGTTAATTGGTGTGGTTATTTTGTCTGAATTTGTGTACAAACGATTTGACATGACTGCTGACAAACGCTATACACTTACGGATACCACAAAAAATATCCTTTCCAAAATTGATAAACCACTTAAAATAAATGTTCTCTTAGATGGCCAATTATCAGGTGATTATAGAATACTAAAAAATGAAATTTCATTTTTACTTGATGAATTTAGAAACATAAACCCAAATATTTCCTATCAATTTATCAACCCGACAAAAGATTTCACCCAGTCACAATTGGATGAAAATGGACTCTCACCAGCACCTGTAAAAACGGATGATGGTGTACTGAATGTTTACCCTTATGCGCAGTTAGTGTTTGACGGTAAAGAAAATTGGATGGAAACTTTGGTAAACAACCCAGCATTATCTTTTGATGAATTAGCGTCTGCTTCTACTGAAAAGTTAGAATATCTTTTTATGGATGATATTCGCAAGATTACGCAAGTTGACCGGAAAAATGTAGGCTTTTTGGTGCATCATGACGAATTACCACAAATTTATATGGATGGATTTGGGCGCGCATTAGCAGACAATTATAATGTGGATGTTTACATTCAGCCGATTCAAGATTCCACTTATCAGTTGAAACAAAAAGATATTGAGTCACTTAAACATTTTGATGCTTTAATTGTAGCAAAACCGACTTTACCTTTCACAGACTCTGACAAATTGGTGTTAGATCAATATATTATGAATGGTGGAAAAATGATGTGGCTGACAGAAAGTGTAGATGCGGAAATGGATAGTATTTTCCGAAGTGGAAAGATTGTTGCTTTTCCACGTGATTTAAAGTTAAATGAATTTTTTTTTAATTATGGTATACGCGTTATTCCGGCAATCGTAAAGGATTTGGAAGCTTCGAAAATAGTATTGGCAGATGGTGAAACAACCGCTGGAAACGTGAGCTACAACACCTACACTTGGCCTTATTTTGTACGAGGGTTTGAGGCTGACCCAAGCCCGATTACAGAAACTATAAATTCCGTCCGTTTTGAATTTGCCAATCCCATAGAGTTGCTAGACAACCCCAATGTGAAACATACGGTTTTACTTGGTACTTCGCCTTACACTACACTTCAGCCGTCATTGAGTTTGATAGAATTGGGTGAAGTAGGAGGAGTTCAAACAGAAGAATACCAAATGGGACGAATGCCTTTGGCAGTTTTGGCAGAAGGAAATTTCCAATCTATGTTTGCTTCACGATTTGAGCGGGAAGAAATTCCAAATTTTAAAAGTTCTACTGTAAATGGAAAATTGATTGTGGTATCAGATGGTGATGTAGCAAAAAACCATGTCATGCTTGGGAAGCCGATGCGCTTGGGTGAGGATAAATATTCGCTTCGTCCAGATAATAGAAACCAGCGTCCTGTTGTTTATGACAACCAGAATTTCTTGTTGAATTGTGTGGATTACCTTCTTGGTGAAACTGATTTTCTAAACTTGAAAAACCGAAAACTTGAAATTCCTACTTTAAATGAAACCAAAGTGAAATTAGACAAATCCAAATGGCAGATGATTAATCTGACCGCTCCGGTATTGGGAATTTGGATAATTGGCTTGGGAATGATTTGGTGGAGAAAAAAGAGGTTTACTTAAGTGAACCTAAATTTTCATTTTTAATATTCAATCTTTTTTTGGTAAAATTTATTCTTTTTTTGATTTCGTTCTACCGGATATTTTTCAGTAAAACAGCCGAAGCAGTGGTTAGCTGAGCCAAGAATTTTAATCAAATTTTCAACAGACAGAAAATCTAAGCTATTTACACCCAAATATTCAGCTAACTCTTTATTGTTCATATTGGCAGAAATCAGATCCTTTTTTGTCGGCATATCAATCCCGAGAAAACATGGAGCAATAATCGGTGGTGAAGCACTTCGAAAATGGATTTCCTTTGCACCGGCTTCCTTTAAAATTTTGACCAATAATTTACTGGTTGTTCCACGGACAATGGAATCATCCAAAATCACCAATCGTTTTCCTTTGATTTTATCGGCAATTGGGTTTAATTTTAAATTGACTATACGTTCTCGCATTTCTTGTGAAGGAACAATGAATGAACGGCTCATATAACGATTTTTGACCAAAATAGGCTCGAACGGAATCCCTGAAGCCTCTGCAAACCCAATAGCAGAAGGAACGCCTGAGTCAGGAACACCAATTACTACATCAGCTTCTACTGGCGACTGCTCAAATAACTTTTTACCGCTTTCTACCCGCAAATCATAAATTTCTTTTCCTTGCATATTTGAGTCGGGACGGGCAAAATAGATATACTCAAATGCACAAATTCGGTTTAGAATTGGTTGTTCTAATGAGTAGGAATGGAGTCCATTTTTATCCACAACTACAATTTCACCTGGTTCTACATCACGTAAAAATTTAGCTCCCACGGCATCTAAAGCACAAGTTTCAGAACTAAATACGTAGGTTTCATCATCTAATTTACCAATACTCAATGGACGAATTCCATTTGGGTCACGAAATGCTGCTAGTGAATCTTTAGTAAGCAATAGTACAGAATATGCACCTTTTATGGGTTTTAATCCTTCTCGAATGGCTTCTTGTGCAGGAAGATTTGCGAATTTTTGAATTGAACGTAGGATTACTTCTGTATCGGAAGTTGCTAGAAATGGCAATCCTTCTTGGATTAATTCTTCTTTTAATTCATCTGTGTCAACTACATTTCCATTGTGTGCGATAGAAAAATGAGGTTTTCCATAGTAATTTACAGCGTACAAGGGTTGGATATTTTTAGAACTTCCACCACCTGCCGTTGTATAACGAGTATGACCAATTGCAGCATTTCCTTGAAAATCCTCTATGTCTTCTATGTTTTTAAAAACATCTAAAACCAAACCAGTAGACTTATAGGTTTTGATAGTACCTTCTTTCAAAACGGAAAGTCCGGCTGCTTCCTGTCCGCGATGCTGCAAAGCAAACATCCCGAATTGTGCCAAAGAAAACGTATCAATGTTGTGTGGTGAATAAATTCCAAAGATACCACATTCTTCTTCCATACTGTCTAAACTGTCATGCATGGAAGTCTTCAGTAAGTTTCGTTGGTAAACTTGGTTTTGGAAAGTTGACATTTTTTTATAAAGGCTCATTTTATTCAAAAACTAATTTGGTTCAGTCCTACTAGATTTTTAAAATCTATAGAATTTTAATTATTTTTTTAAGACCGCTATTAATCGATTATATACTTCATGGTATGCTTCTGATACTTCGCCCAAATCTCTACGGAAACGGTCTTTGTCTAATTTCTTCAAAGTGTCTTTATCCCAAAGTCGGCAAGTGTCCGGGCTGATTTCATCTGCGAGGATTATATTTCCATCGGTATCTTTTCCAAACTCGATTTTAAAATCGACTAAAATCAAATTGGCTTTATCAAATAATTCTATAAGTGCTTCATTGATTTTATCAGTCAATTTGTACATATAGTTTAGCTCCTCATAGGTAGCAGCACCCAAAAGTACCGCATGATGGTCATTTATTAGTGGGTCACCTAATTCATCTTTTTTATAACAAATATCAAAAATAGCGACGGGTGATTTTTTTCCTTCTTCGAGTCCTAATCTCTGTGCCATACTTCCTGCGACATAATTTCTCACTACCATTTCCAGTGGAATTATTTCAACTCTTTTTACGAGTTGTTCTCGGTTATTCAGTGTTGAGACATAATGTGTAGGGATTTCTTTTTCTACTAAATATTGGAAAATCAAGGTTGAAATTTTATTGTTCATTTCACCTTTATCGGTAACTGTTCCACGTTTTTGAGCATTGAAGGCAGTTGCATCATCTTTGTAATAAACAATTACCAAATTTGGGTCTTCTGTTGAATAGACCTGTTTGGCTTTTCCTTCGTAGATAAAATCTTTTTTTGTATGGTTCATTTTATTATTTTATGGATTTAGGACGATAGACACAAGACATCAGACTGAAATCAAAGATTTGATTTTAAGTTTTTCTGAAATGCGTAATTCATCTTTTGGATTTCTTTTAAGTTTTCTATAATTGGGTTAATTTTTGTTTTATCAGCTAGATTAAGTTCAATGTATAACAAAAGTTGAGTTAATAGTTCAAATGATGAACCTTGGGAAATTCCAAGAAAATGTAAAAATTCTCTATCTGAATTCCGACCTGCTCCTTCAGCGATGTTAGAAGAAATTGAAATTACTGAACGCTTCATTTGATTACTCATCCCAAATTTCTCATCTGAAGGTAGTTCGTTGCATATTGTATAAACTACCTTTGACAACTCAATCGCTTTTTTCCAAATGATTATTTCCTCTAAATTATGCACTATCTAAAAAAATCTAATGTCTATTGTCTAATTATCTAAAGTCTATGCAAAATAATCCACTCCATTCTTAAAGATATAAATATAACCCATTACAGGAATATACTGAAATAGCCCTTCTTCGTATCGTTCGGGATGTCCCATTCGCCCAAAAACTTTCCCACATGGACTAGTTACTCCTTCAATTCCAACCAAAGAACCATTAGGATTAAATGGCATTTTGGTTGTAATATTTCCTTCTAAATCTATAAACTGTGTTGCAATCTGACCTCGTTCAAACAACAGTTTCAGATTCTTTTCATCTGCAATAAATCGTCCTTCACCATGTGAAACGGGAAGCCAATATTCCTCTCCTTGCATTCCTTTCAGCCAAGGTGACTGATTATTCGTTACACGTATTTTTGCTACCTGTGAAATATGCCGTCCAACTTCGTTAAAAGTCAAAGTTGGTGTGTCTTGTTTCAATTCTCGAATTTCGCCGTAGGGTAATAATCCTGACTTAATCAGACCTTGGAAACCATTGCAAATTCCCAAGATTAAACCGTTGCGTTCTAATAATTTATGTACACTTTCTTTGATTCGTTCATTTCGTAAAACTGTTGCAATGAATTTTCCTGATCCATCTGGCTCGTCGGCTGCGGAAAACCCACCGGGGATGAAAAGAATTTGTGCAGTATCAATTGCTTTTGAATAGGCAATAACCGACTCCTCAATATCCTTTTCTGAAAGATTTTTAAATACAATGATTTCTGTATCAGCACCTTCTCGTTCAAAAGCCTTGGCACTATCGTATTCACTATTTGTGCCGGGAAAGGCAGGAATGAAAACTTTAGGTTTTGTCGTTAAAAGTTCAAAATTTGAAGTTTGTTTTTTAAGTTTTGGGTTATTTGTTTCATTGTTGGCTTCATTTTTCGAATTTTTTGTTTCGTACGGAAATAATTCTGAAAATGTAGTTTTCCAAGCTGATTTTGCTTTGTTAATGAAAACTGTTGCACTATTTAGTTTTAGTTCTTTTGATGGATTGGTTTTCCCCAATTTGAAATACGTTGGTTGAAGCTCATTTGGTATTTCTAAATCAATTGAATGTTCTATGAGAATTGCTCCGGGATAGTATTGCATCAATTCTAAACCAGTTTCTATTTCTACTCCAATTTCATTTCCAAAAGACATCAAAGCAATGGTTTCGGCAATTCCTCCTGATTTTACTGTCATGGCTGAATTTATCTTTGCATTATTGGCATAGAGAAAATGGTAGATTTCCTTTAGATGCTTGTCATTTAATAAAAATCCATTCGTAAATTCAGGAATAAAAACGGATAGTTTTGAGTTATTTTTTTGAAGTGTTGACGAATTAATTTTGTAGGATTTATTGGGACAGACAGCAAATGAAATCAAAGTAGGTGGAACGTCTATGTCCTGATAACTTCCACTCATACTGTCTTTCCCACCAATAGCCGGAATTTCTAACTGTCGTTGTGCTTCGATAGAACCGAGAAGTGCAGCAAAGGGTTTTCCCCAGCGTTCAGGAGTTTCACCTAATTTTTCAAAATATTCCTGAAAAGTTAGACGTATTTCTTTGAAGTTTCCACCACCAGCAATAACTTTGGAAACACTGTCTATCACTGCAAAATAGGCACCGTGATAAGGAGACCAGCGACTCACAGTAGGATTGTATCCAAAACTTGCCATACTGACTGATTCAGTAAATCCATCGGTTGGGAATTTTTGAACGCTTATATCTTCGGGGCTATCTTGTGTTTTCCCACCAAAAGCGTTGAGAACGGTGCTTCGCCCCACATTATTGTCAAACATTTCCACCATTCCCTTTTGGGAAGTATGGTTTAGTTCTTTTAATAATTTTAAAAATTCAGTTTCTGAGAATTTATGTGGAGCAAATGGATGGATATTTTCACCATTGGTTACTTGAACTTCTGTCTGTTTTCTAACTCCATTTGTATCGAGAAAATTTCGGTCTAGTTCTACAATTTTTTCACCTTTCCACCACATCGTCATTTGATTGTCATCAGTAACGTCAGCTACAACGGTGGCTTCTAAATTCTCGATTTTTGCAAACTCAATGAATTTTTCTACGTCTTGCCTTTCCACAACTACTGCCATCCGTTCTTGTGACTCAGAGAGTGCGAGTTCTGTACCGTTAAGTCCTAAATACTTTAGTGGAAGTGTATCAAGGTCAATGTTTACACTACGAGCAATCTCTCCAATCGCAACTGAAACACCTCCTGCTCCAAAGTCATTGCATTTTTTGATGAGTTTTAGAACTTTTTCATTTCGGAATAATCGTTGGATTTTTCGCTCTACAATCGCATTTCCTTTTTGAACTTCAGAGCTTAATTCTTCTAGTTTCTGACCGTCATGTGTTTTGGATGAACCCGTTGCTCCGCCTACACCATCACGCCCGGTGCGACCACCGAGCAAAATTACTTTATCACCTTGTTTGGGTTCCTCTCGGCGAACCCAATCTTTTTTGACTGCACCAGCAACAAAGCCAACTTCCATTCGTTTTGCTTTGTATCCTTCGTCGTAAATTTCTTTTACATAAGTTGTAGCAAGACCTATTTGATTTCCGTAGGAACTATAGCCATTTGCTGCTTCTTTTGTGATTTTTCGTTGTGGTAATTTTCCTGGAAGTGTATCTTCAATTTTTTCCAATGGATTGGCTGCACCTGTTATCCGCATCGCTTGAAATACATAAGCTCTTCCGGACAAGGGGTCACGAATGGCTCCACCGACACAAGTTGATGCACCACCGAAAGGTTCTACTTCTGTCGGATGATTGTGGGTTTCATTTTTAAACTGTAATAACCAATCTTCTTCTACACCGTCAACATCTATAGGAACTACAATGGAACAAGCATTGATTTCTTCTGAAATATCTATGTTGGTAATCGTACCGTTTTTATTTAGATATTTTCCCATAATTGTAGCCATATCCATCAGCCTTATAGGTTTTGTGATGTTTAGTTCTTTTCTTAATTTAAGGTAATAATTAAAGGTTTTTTGTAGTGTTTCTTTAAACTCGTTTTCAAACTTTATATTAGTTATTTCTGTTTCAAATGTGGTATGTCGACAATGGTCTGACCAATAGGTGTCCAAAACTTTGAGTTCAGTTTCAGTAGGGTTTCGAGCAATTTCCTGAAAGTGATTTTGAATAAACGCTAAATCATCCATTCCCATTGAAAATCCAAATTCTTTGTGTAAATTACTTAGTTGATTTGTGTTGAAATTAGTGAAATTTTCAATTGTTTTTACAGGTTTAATTTGTGTGGCTTCGTTGAGATTTAATTCATCTAAATTCTTTTCGCGGCATTCAATTGGATTAATTAAATATTTTTTGACTTTGTCCAAATCATTTGTTGCGAGGTTTTCGAAAACATATAGAAAACCGGATTTTACTTTTGCTTCACGAATGCCCAACAGTTGTAAACACTGGTCTGCAGAGTCTGCTCTTTGGTCATACTGACCGGGAAGAGGTTCTACTGCAAAATTTGAAGTGTTTGTAGTAATTTTCTTGAAATCTTGATAAACCAAATCGGTTACAGGGTCTGCAAAAACTTCGTACAAAGAATTGTCTAATTGCTCTTGAGAAATATCAAAGAGGTCATAAATCACAAAAACCTTGCACAGGATTCCTGGGACAAGGTTTTGCAGTTCATTTGTGACTTTCACTGAATGAACGTCAAATTGTACCTTTTTTTGAATAAAAATTCGTTTATTCATTGTTTATTTTAAATTCTTAAATATTAAATTACAAATGAAGCAAACAAAAATAAATCCATTAACCTCATTTGTAGTGGAAAATTAGTGGTTCTCCGTAGAAACACCCGACCTTATTACGGGTTTATACAAATGAAATTTTAACTTTAAAAACAAGCTACAAATTTACGATATTTTTAAATATGAATTAGAAAAAATATTTAGTGAATTTATTTTTCGGGAATGGTTTCTACCAATACATTTTCTTTACTTTTTGAAAAATAAGTGCAGGTCATTTCATCTAAATCTACAAACCAATTTAGGATGCCGGTTTCGGCACAATGTTTACAAAATGTCAAATAATCGGTTTCTCCTTGTTGGTGAATCTTTAGGTATTCTTTAAATTGAACGGGGTTACAAGTATCTGTAATCTCTAATTTTGAATACATGGACTCGGAGGATATTTTGTTGTTTTCTTTATCAAAATAATCTGTATGACTATCTTTTACCCAAGTTTGAAAGGCTTTAACTCCTACTTTTTTGATGTCTTGAATGTATTGTGGAAAATCTGCGCCTGACTTTACTTTGCTGTGGGCTTCTTTTATTTGTTGTATTGTAAACATTAATTAAACTTTTAAATCTGTTTCTAATCCAATTAATTCTTTATTATTTTCTAAAATAGGTTGTACATGTTCGGTAAGAAATTCTTCGGTTTGAGTTGGTGCAAATCCAATGAAATTCATTGGGTCAAGTACTTTTTGTAATTTATCTTTGTCAATGTTAAAACGTTCATCTGCCAAAATTCGTTCGACCAAATCATTGGATTTTCCTTCTTGTTTTACCTGTTTGGCAGCTTCCATACTGTGCTCACGGATGAGTTCATGAAGTTCTTGTCGGTCACCACCATTTTTCACCCCTTCCATGATAATGTATTCTGTTGCCATAAAAGGAAGTTCTTCGTTTATGTGTTTTTCAATGATTTTTGGGTAAACAACCAATCCATCCAAAACATTATTCCAAATAATCAAAATAGCATCAATGGCCAAAAATGCTTGGGGAATGCTTAATCGTTTGTTGGCAGAATCATCTAATGTTCTTTCAAACCATTGTGTAGAAGCGACCATTGCCGGACTACTTGCTAGTGAAATTACAAATTTTGCCAAAGCTGAAATTCGCTCACTTCGCATTGGATTTCGTTTATATGCCATGGCAGAAGAGCCAATCTGATTTTTTTCAAAAGGTTCTTCAATTTCTTTTAGATTTTGGAGTAAACGTATGTCATTGGTGAATTTATGAGCAGATTGTGCAATGTTGGAAAGAGTAGCCAAAACTTCAGCATCAATTTTTCGGTCATAGGTTTGCCCGGTTACACCCAAAACTTTGGTAAACCCAAATTGTTCAGATAGTTTTTTGTCCAATTCTTTCACTTTTGAATAGTCACCATCAAATAATTCTTTGAAACTAGCAGCCGTTCCTGTTGTACCTTTTACACCTCTGAAACGTAAAGTATCAATTCTAAAGTCTAATTCTTCGAAGTCTAACAAAACAGATTGTAGCCATAACGTAGTCCGTTTACCAACGGTTGTTAACTGTGCAGGTTGAAAGTGTGTAAACCCTAAAGTAGGTAAGTCTTTGTATTGAAGAGCAAAATCATTTAATCCTTTGATGACGTTGACTAATTTTCTTTTTACAATCAGCAATCCTTCACGAATCTGAATCAAATCGGTATTATCTCCCACAAATGCTGATGTTGCTCCCAAATGAATAATTGGACGTGCCTTTGGTGCAATGTCTCCAAGTGTATGTACATGAGCCATCACATCATGGCGGAATTGTTTTTCATACTGAGCAGCAACTTCAAAATTAATATTAGAAATATTATCACGAATTTCTTGGATTTGTTCCTCAGAAATATCCAACCCCAGTTCTTTTTGAATTTCAGCCAATGCCAACCAAAGTTTTCGCCAAGTAGAAAATTTCATATCAGGCGAAAAGTTATATAGCATTTCATCACTACTATAACGGGATTCCAATGGATTTTGATATTTGTTGTTTGCGCTCATTTTATTTTTTTGCAAAATTAAGGTTTCACAAATTAGTGAGAAAATTTATCCAAAGATTTAATTAGAAATTGGTAAATTAGTATCGTATAAATTTGAACTGTTATGAAACCAAAAAGACAATACCGTTATGCAGACACGGAAACCGCACTTAGAGAACTGAAAGAATTAGGTTATACAGTTGATTTCAATGTGGAATCTGAAATGATTATAAAGTCACCTAATACTTTCCATATCGACTATATTTACCATTATGAAGGAATGAGTAACCCAGATGATGAGTCAACGGTTTATGGGATAGAGCATGATGACCATAAAATAAAAGGTGTTTTTGTAGCAGGGAATTTAGCTTTTGATGAAGATGATGCTGCTAAAGTTTTGAAACAAGTGGAAATAGAGGGTAGAAATAATGAGTTAGATTGAAGTAGAAGGAAATAACCTTTTGGTAACCCAAAAAGGGATCGAATAAATTGCAAGGAAACTATAATAAACAACTCCTAAACACATGGCTGTTTTGGGTTCGTCTAAAAATAATCCACCGTGAGTTTTGGCATTGTTATACCCGATATATGCCAAACTCTGTTCGTTTAATCCTAATTCAGGAACGAGTTTATTTCCAAAGACAATAGCCATTAGCGGAAAAAAATAAACAAGTACAGCAAAAACAGACTTTCCAATTACTTTTTTTTGAATTTCCTCACTCACGTCAAAGAAAGCGTAACGCATACGGTTAAAAACAGCGAACAAATAAATGTATATAACAATGTTGCCTCCACCGATAATTTGATTGAAAGAAAGAGCGAACAAACCATAAAATGGAAAGAAAATGAGTAGTGACCATTTTTTTGGCATTGCAGCCATAAAGACACCTGAATGAACCATGATAAATTCAAACCCCATTAGTCCTGCCCATTGAAATATCTTATCTGCATCACCAATTTCGGGAGAATACCATAATTTAAAATATTGGTAAGCGATAAAACCTAAAGTGAAAAAATCAACAAAGTTAAATAGAGGATTTACCTTTTCGAGAATGGAATTTTTTATAGTTGGTGAGCTCAAAGAATTTAATCAAAAATTAGAACAATTCTTTACGAATAATGTTTTGCGAACGATCTGGTCCTACGGAAACCAAATAGATTTCAATGTTTAAATATTTTTCAATAAACTGAATGTAAGACTGAGCTGTTTTAGGAAGTTTATCAAAAGAGTTAATTCCACAAATATCTTCTTCCCAACCCGGTAGTTCTTTGTAAACTGGTTTGTATTGTTCTAATTTAGTGGTAGAAGCTGTAAAATAGTCTATGATTTGTCCGTCTTCTGTTTCGTAAGCCGTACAAACTTTTAGAGAATCAAAACCACTCAAAACATCAAGTTTAGTAATGACTAAGTGTGTGATTCCATTGATTCTACAAGCATGTTTTAACGATACCAAGTCTAACCAACCACAACGCCTTGGTCTTCCGGTAGAAGCTCCAAATTCATGTCCGACTTTTCCGATTTGTTCTCCAATTTCGTCTTCTAACTCAGTAGGGAAAGGACCATTCCCAACGCGTGTACAGTAGGCTTTGGAGACTCCAATGAGGTTTTTCAATTTTGTTGGTGGAACACCGGCTCCTACACAAACGCCACCGGTAGATGGGGAAGAAGATGTAACAAAAGGATAAGTTCCATAGTCAATGTCCAACATCAATGCTTGCGCACCTTCGAAAAGTACATTTTTACCATCATCAATTGCATCGTTAACCTCTACGACAGCATCAATAAGTCGGTGTTTTATTTTTTCACCATAATTTAAATATTGTTGATAAATCTCATCAAAGTCTAAAGCAGGTTTTTCAAATAACTTTTCAAAAAGTGCATTTTTGATTTGAAGATTTATTTTTAACTTTTCTGCTAAAACTTCGGGATTCAGTAAGTCAATTGCACGAATCCCTACTCGGGCTACTTTATCTTCATAACAAGGTCCGATTCCACGTTTTGTAGTTCCAATTGAATCTTTTCCTGCAGCTTCCTCACGGTAAGTGTCAAACAAAATATGATAAGGCATGATGATGTGCGCACGTCTGTCAATAAAAATGTGATCACTGGACAAACCACGACTTTCCAAAGAAGCTACTTCGTCCAAGAAACTTTGAGGATTTACAACTACACCACTCCCAATGATACATTTTCCCTGTGACTGTAAAACACCGGAAGGGAGCAAATGAAGTACAAATTTATCATCACCTACATAAACAGTGTGCCCTGCATTATTTCCACCTTGGTAGCGGACTACATAGTCAGATTTTGCTGATAAAACATCGGTTATTTTTCCTTTTCCTTCATCTCCAAATTGAAGACCTACTACGACGTACGTTGACATTATTGTGTTGCTATTTTTAGAGCAAAAAAAATTTTGCTTGTTACTGCACAAAAATAGGGGATTGACTTTTTGGGAACAAATAAAACAATTAACAAAAAAAGGAAGTTATTAAGAAAATCTAAAGAAACTAAATTTGTTAGATAAATTATACAGGAAGTAAACTATCAACAAAAGTTGTACTTTCGTATTTCTTAAAGGATAAATTTGAAAATAAATTTAATATGAAAAAAATAATCATTTCATTTTTAGTGTTAATGCTGAGTTTACATGTTTTTTCTCAGGTAGCTGAGACTACTATGTCTGAAGAAGAAAAACAAAATTGGTTTCACAGTGATTTTTCTAAAACCGGAATTTATGGAGTAGGGACAGAATCAGCACTAGAATTTTTAAAATCTAAAAAAATGAAACCCAAAACCGTTGTAGTTGGAGTTCTGGATAGTGGAGTAGAAATTGACCATGAAGATTTGAAAAATGAAATTTGGGTGAACCCAAAGGAAAAATCCGGAAATGGAAAAGATGATGACAAAAATGGATATGTAGATGATACTCATGGCTGGGATTTTTGTACAGATGCCTCAGGAAAAGATTATAATGAAGATTCGTATGAAGCAACCCGATTGACTTTTTTGTACAAACCATTATTTAATTCAGAAAATAAAGAAAGTGATTTGATGAACATAAAGAAAATGCCCGAGAAGTACCAAACCTATTTACGTGCTAGAAGC
This sequence comes from Moheibacter sp., assembly GCA_047972025.1. Classification (GTDB taxonomy): domain Bacteria; phylum Bacteroidota; class Bacteroidia; order Flavobacteriales; family Weeksellaceae; genus Moheibacter. Next base: position 28,979 of record JBKEAG010000034.1, on the reverse strand, counting down.
ATTTGGGCAGATAAATACTATTCCGCAAAAAATCAAGAGGAAAGTGTAAATGAACAGTCCAAGCAAATTATGGATTTTTTGACTCCACTAAAAGAGTACACGAAAGATGTGACATTGACTAAAGAAAATATACAAAACTTATCTGCAACAACAGAATTAGAACAAGAAAACAAAAGTGAAATTGAGTTTTTAATTGCAAATAACACTGAGTTTGAAGGAAAAACAATGACAGAAGTGATAAGTATGGCAAAAGAAGAATTTGATGATTTGAAAGAAAAATATGCTAATGATTTAAAATATGCTTATAACCCTGACTATAATCCGGCAAAAGGAAAATTGGATATAAAAGGATACGGTAATAATGAAGTAGAAGGACCGGACGCTTTTCATGGTTCGCACGTAGCGGGAATTATCGGTGCAACTCGTGGAAATAAGAAAGGAATGGATGGTGTAGCCGGAGGAGTCGTGAAAATTATGTCAATTCGTACTGTGCCTGATGGTGATGAACGTGATGAAGATGTAGCAAACTCTATTCGCTATGCAGTAGATAACGGAGCCAAAATTCTAAATATGAGCTTTGGGAAATCATTTTCACCCAACAAAGAAGTGGTATATGATGCGATAAAATATGCAGATAGTAAAGATGTTTTGATGTTTCATGCAGCGGGAAATGATAATAATGATTTGGATTATGAACACAATTATCCAAGTAATTTCAAAGATGATGAAATGACCTCAATTGCAAAAAAATGGATTACAGTGGGAGCTAGTACGAGAACACCGGAAAGTTTAAAAGCGTCTTTTTCCAATTATGGAACAGTAAAAGTTGATTTATTTGCACCGGGAACAGAAATTTACTCTACAATTCCTAATCAAAAATACCGCTATGCACAAGGAACTTCTATGGCATCACCGGTAGCGGCAGGTTGCGCAGCCTTGCTTTGGGCATACTTTCCACAACTGACTTCAGAGCAAGTAAAAGAAATACTGTTCGAAACCGTAAATGTTTCAGAAGTTGAAGTTACAGTAGGGCAGGAGAATGATAAACGTAAATTTAGTCAATTATCTGTAACAGGTGGTGTGATTGATGTAAACAAAGCAGTACGATTAGCATACGAACGATACGGAAAGAAATAAAATAATTTGTTGAAATATTAATAAAAAAAATCCCGAACTTTCTATTCGGGATTTTTATTTTCAGAATTAGAGATTTACACCATATCTTCCGGTTTTACCCATTCGTCAAATTCTTCTGAAGTAACATAGCCTAGGCGGATAGCTTCTTCTTTTAAAGTAGTTCCATTTTTGTGAGCAGTTTGTGCAATTTCTGCTGCTTTATAGTATCCTATTTTTGTATTTAAAGCGGTAACTAACATCAGTGAATTATCAACCAATTCTTTGATTCGTTTATAATTAGGCTCAATTCCTTTTGCACAGTGTTCATTAAAAGAAACACAGGCATCACCGATTAACTCGGCGCTTTGTAAGAAGTTATAGGCAAGTAAAGGTTTAAACACATTTAACTCATAGTGTCCCTGTGTACCACCGATGGTAATCGCAACATCATTTCCCATTACTTGAGCAGCAACCATAGTCATTGCTTCACATTGTGTAGGATTTACTTTACCCGGCATGATGGATGAACCAGGTTCATTTTCCGGAATTAAAATTTCACCAATACCGGAACGAGGTCCTGATGCTAACATTCGAATGTCATTAGCAATTTTGTTCAAAGAAACTGCCAATTGTTTTAGAGCGCCATGGCTTTCCACAATTGCGTCGTGTGCTGCAAGTGCTTCAAATTTATTTTGAGCTGTTACAAAAGGAAGTCCCGTAAATTCTGCAATGTATTTCGCAACCAAAACATCATAACCTTTTGGTGTATTTAGTCCAGTTCCCACGGCTGTTCCACCTAGAGCTAGTTCAGATAGGTGAGAAAGTGTATTTTTCAGAGCCTTTAAACCATGGTCTAACTGTGCTACATAACCTGAAATTTCTTGTCCTAAAGTGAGAGGCGTAGCATCCATCAGGTGTGTACGACCAATTTTCACAACATCTCTAAATTCTTCAGATTTAGCTTTTAGTGTATTTCGTAATTGCTCTACTCCCGGAATTGTTTTCTCTATCACAGCTTTGTAACAAGCTATATGCATTCCGGTAGGGAAGGTATCGTTAGAGGATTGGGATTTATTTACGTCATCATTGGGTTGCAAAACTTTTTCGCCTTCACCAATTTTCCCACCGGAAAGAACCTGAGCACGATTTGCTACCACTTCATTTACATTCATATTTGACTGTGTTCCGGAGCCGGTTTGCCAAATGACCAAAGGAAACTGATCATACAATTTACCCGCTAAAATTTCATCACAAACTTGAGCGATTAAATCTCTTTTTTCTATGGGTAAAACCCCCAATTCACAATTTGTGTAGGCAGCAGCTTTCTTTAGGTAGGCAAAGCCTTTTACTACTTCAAGAGGCATAGAGGCTGCCGGTCCGATTTTGAAATTATTACGAGAGCGTTCAGTTTGTGCACCCCAATATTTATCAGCAGGTACTTTTACTTCACCCATGGTGTCCTTTTCAATTCTATATTCCATTTTGTGTATTTTTGAGTCTAATTTGAATTATTTAAAACCTCAAATTTAAGAAACATCAGTTAAAGTTTAGAAATATGTGATATTTTTCAGTTTCATTTTGAAATTGAATTATATTTTTTACTTTTGTAGGGTTAATAAAGTTACAGTTATGGCACAGTTTTTTGGGTTTATATTTTTTACATTTATGGCACTTTGTGGCTTTTGGGGAATTTTCTTTTTCGCCTCTATTATTCCATTTTGGTTAACCGGATGGTTTAAAATGAAAGCAAAAGAAAGAAAAGGAGAACTAGTTTTAGAAACAAGACCAACTTTGTCCGAACAAGAGGGTGTGACATTACTTTATAGTAAAAGTTAAAAAAGTAAGATTTTTATATAAATGAAAATCCCGATTCAGAAGAATCGGGATTTTTTTATTGTTAAATTAATTATTCGAAATCTAATTTATTTCTTTGTGATACGAATGTCAACGCGTCTGTTTTGAGCTTTACATTCGTCTGTGTCATTAGCAGGACAAACAAAATGTTCAGCACCGTACCCTTCACTTTCAATTCTAGAAGCATCAACTCCACCGGCAATTAATTTGTCTGCAATAGATTTTGCACGTTCTGTTGAAACACGTTTGTTAACTGCAGCATCACCAGTACTGTCAGTGTATCCACCTACTTTTACAGATGCTGTTGGGAAAGCAGCTAATAAGGTAGTTAAATTTGCAACTTGTGCCTCTGAGTTTGTTGTTAGTTCAGACTTTCCTGTTGCAAAATAAACACGGTCAAGTGTTACCCATCCTTGAGTTTTATCGTCACTTATGGTGAAGTTGGCATCATTTAACATGGTGAAAAGTTTATTTTCAGAACTATTTTCACCTACTGTTATAGAGCTTCCTCCGGGCAGTGCTAAATCAATATTTTGTCCAATATCATAAATGTAGTTTCCATCAGCATCTAATTTAGAAGTGGAGGTTGTGATGTCAGAAGTGTTTGAAGTTTCAGTTTCTGTTACAGGAGCTGCTGCAATATTGTCTTTCTTTTCACATTTACAAGCAGTAAATACAAGGGAAGAACCTACTACGACAGCTAAAATTGCTTTTTGTACTTTCATAATTAAAATTTTTTGGTTTAGATTTTTAATCGTTATGCGAATTTAAAAGAAACAATCCGAAAAGAAAAAAATATATTTGCTTAGAATTCAATCTTTGAACTATGAAGTTTCCAAAAAAATATACATTAAAAGAAATAGCAGAGATAATTGAGTCCTCATTTATCGGAGATTCTGATTTTCCAGTCGAAGGGATTAATGAGATTCACGTTGTAGAAAAAGGCGATATTGTATTTGTAGATCATCCCAAATATTATGATAAAGCATTGAATAGTGCAGCAACAGTAGTTTTAATTAATAAAGAAGTGGATTGCCCTGAGGGAAAAGCACTTCTGATTTCAGACGATCCATTTCGAGATTTTGTAAAAATAGGACAGTATTTCAATTCATTTCAAGTAGCAAATCAGTCCATTTCAGACTCAGCTAAAATAGGTGAGGAAACGCATATTCACCCCAATGTTTTTATAGGTCATAATGTAGAAATTGGTGATAATTGTTTAATTCATTCCAATGTTTCCATTGGAAATAATTGTGTGATTGGTGATAATGTGATTATACATTCCGGAACAGTGATAGGTGGTGACGGATTTTACTATAAGAAAAGAGATACCGGATTTGACAAATTAAAATCTGTTGGAAATGTAGTGATTGGAAATGATGTAGAGATTGGTGCTAATTGTACAATAGACCGTGGGGTAACGGCTTCTACTACGATTGGAGCCGGAACAAAAATAGATAATCTGATTCAAATAGGACATGACACTATTTTAGGGAAAAAATGCCTCATCGCTTCCCAAGTCGGAATTGCCGGTTGTGTAGTGATTGGAGATGAAGTGACACTTTGGGGGCAAGTGGGAGTAAAAAGCGATGTGAAAATAGCATCCAAAGTAGTAGTGATGGCTCAGTCAGGAGTTGGACATGATTTGGAGTATGGAAAGTCTTATTTTGGTTCACCGGCAGAGGAAGTACGAACTATGTACAAAAAGTTGGCGGTAAACCAATTATTGATAAAAGAATATTTGAACCGTAAAAACAAAAACGATTAGGTTAAATTACTCATTAAAAATTATTTGTAATTTATTAAATTTGCATTCCTCATAATTTTTGGGGAATTAATTATAAAAAGGAAACAAAAATGATGAATGTACACGAAAGATTAGGAAAACATATTTTAGCAGATGGCTATCCAATAGTGATGGACATGGAAAAGTCACATGGCTCTTGGATTGTAGATGAAAGCGGTGACGAATATTTGGATATGTTTAGTATGTTTGCCTCCGGCTCCATAGGTTACAACCATCCTCACCTCATAAAAAATACAGAATTTCTAGGAAAAATGGCAGTCAATAAACCGACTGTATCCGATATTTATTCAAAAGAGTATGCTGACTTTGTAGATACATTTGAGCGAGTAGCCATTCCACAAGAATTACAATACGCATTTTTTGTAGCCGGAGGAGCACTCGCAGTTGAGAATGCGTTAAAAGCATCATTTGATTGGAAAACAAGACTAAATAAATCCAAAGGAATTGACTTAGAAGCAGGAAAAGTAATTCACTTCAAACAAGCATTTCATGGACGTTCAGGCTATACACTAAGCCTTACCAATACCAAAGACCCTCGGAAACATATGTATTTTCCAAAATTTGATTGGCCGAGAATTACAAACCCTAAAATGTTTTTTCCACTGACAGATGATAGTTTGGCAAAAACAATAGAATTAGAGAAAGAAGCCGTAAATCAGATTATGTTAGCCATTACTGAAAGTCCAAATGAAGTAGCTTGTATTATTGTAGAAACAATTCAAGCAGAAGGAGGAGACAATTATTTCCGAAATGAATTTTTCAAAGAATTAAGAAGAATTTGTGATGAAAATGAAATCCTTTTGATTTTAGATGAAGTACAGACCGGAATCGGAATTACCGGAAAAATGTGGGGATTCCAAAACTATGATATTACTCCGGATATTATTTCATTTGGTAAAAAGACCCAAGTTTGTGGAATTTTGGCAAACAAAGAAAAATTAGACCAAGTACCAAACAATGTTTTTCAGGAGTCAAGTAGAATTAATTCAACTTTTGGAGGAAATTTCATAGATATGCTTCGGTTTAAACTAATATTAGAAGTAATTGAGCAAGAAAATTTGTTGGAAAATGCAAAAAAACAAGGTGAATTTTTAAAAGCTGAATTAGAGAAATTAGCAAAAACAACTCCACAAATGACCAACGTAAGAGGAATGGGGCTATTTGTAGCATTTGATTTACCAACAGACGAAGAGCGTGTAGCATTTATCAATAAAGCCTTTGAAAATAAATTAATTTTATTGCCGTGTGGAACTCAATCCGTACGATTCAGACCTCATTTAAACGTAAAAAGAGAAGATATAGAAAAAGCAATAGAAATTATAAAACAAACGTTTTAATTAATAAAAAAGAATAACAAGAAAAAGTCCCAAACCTTTGGGGCTTTTTTCATTTAGAAGAATCTTAATCAAAATCAATGTGAAAGTGAAATGTTTAATTTATATTCACATTATATAGTTTAATTGTTTCTACCTGAATAAATGATTATTTTTGTAGTTTCAAAATTAAAATCTAAAACTAATTTCTATGAGCAATACCTACAAAGCTGCCGGAGTTGATAAAGAAGAAGGTTACCAAACGGTTTCCAAAATCAAAAAAGCAGTTTCGGAAACCCATAACTCAAATGTGTTGAATGGAATTGGAAGTTTTGGCGCTTTTTATCAATTATCAGACTATAAAAATCCAGTGTTGGTTTCTGGAACAGATGGTGTAGGTACAAAGCTGAGAATTGCATTGGATGTAAAAAAGTACGATACAGTTGGAGTTGACTGTTTTGCAATGTGTGCTAACGATATTTTGTGCCACGGAGCAAAACCGCTTTTCTTTTTAGATTATTTAGCATGTGGAAAACTAGACTCTGATGTAGCAGCAGAAATTGTAGGAGGAATAGCATCAGCATGTAAAGAAACCGGAACGGCTTTGATCGGAGGTGAAACAGCAGAAATGCCAGGTATGTACAGAGTAGGAGACTATGATGTAGCAGGATTTTGTGTAGGAGTAGTAGAGAAAGGTGAAATTATTGACGGTTCGGAAATCAAAGAAGGACAAGCGATAATTGGACTACCGGCTAGCGGATTTCACAGTAATGGATTTTCACTTATACGGAAAATATTTTCAGATTTTAATGAAGAATTTGAAGGAAAACCACTTTGGGAAACGCTTTTAGTTCCAACTAAGTTGTACCAAAATGATATATTTAAAATTCAAGAGGAAGTTTCGTTGACCGGAATTGCACACATTACTGGCGGAGGATTAATTGAAAATGTTCCACGAATAATCCCTAACGGACTTTGTGCCGTAATTGAAAAATCAAAAGTAAATGTTCCATCTGTGATGAAAGAATTACAAAAACGGGGTGGAATAGCAGAAAATGAAATGTTTGGAACGTTTAACATGGGTGTGGGAATGGTTGTAATTACTGATGCTGAAAATACCCAATCGGTTCTAAATACAATAGAAGGAAGTATGTTTCTTGGTCAAATTGAAAAAGGAGAAGAGAAAATCAGGTTGATTTAAGTCTTGTCAAGATTTAACTCAACAAGACTTAAATGTGTCTCTAGAGTGGAATGTTTCCATGTTTTCGTTTGGGCGTATCTATAACTTTGCCTTCTAACATAGAAAATGCTTTGAGTAATTTTTTCCTTGTGTTATGAGGTAGAATTACTTCATCTATAAAACCACGTTTTGCGGCTTCATAAGGAGTAGCAAAAAGTTCGGCATATTCCTTTTCTTTTTCCAGTAGTTTAGCTTCTTTATCATCAGCATTGGCAATTTCTTTTTTGAAGATAATTTCCGAAGCTCCTTTAGCACCCATTACGGCAATTTCGGCTGTAGGCCAAGCAAAATTCATATCGGCTCCTATATGTTTAGAGTTCATAACGTCATAAGCACCACCGTATGCCTTTCTTGTAATTACGGTAACTTTTGGTACAGTCGCTTCACTTAAAGCATAAAGTAGTTTGGCACCATGAACGATGATTCCATTCCATTCTTGATCAGTTCCCGGTAAAAATCCCGGTACATCTTCTAATACTAAAAGTGGAATATTGAAGGCATCACAAAAACGTGTAAACCGTGCAGCTTTTGTAGAACTGTTTACATCCAACACACCGGCAAGAAATATGGGGTTGTTTGCAACAATACCTATATTTCGCCCACCTAGCCGGGCAAATCCTACTACTATGTTTTCTGCAAAATCTTTATGAATTTCAAAGAAACTATCTTCATCAATGATTTGATGGATTACCTCTTTCATATCATAGGGAATTGTAGAGCTTTCCGGAATTAGAGTATCTAACTCAGGTCTTAATTCTTCCCCTAATTTATAAGCAATCTTTTTTGGTTTTTCAGCATTATTTTGAGGTAGATAACTGAGTAAGGTTTTTACATCCTCTAGACATTGTACATCATTTGGTGAAGTAGTGTGTGCTACTCCTGATTTTGTAGAATGTGTACTTGCTCCGCCTAACTCTTCTGCTGTAACTGTTTCATTTGTCACGGTTTTTACAACATTTGGACCGGTTACAAACATATAGCTGGTGTTTTCTACCATCATTGTGAAATCAGTCATGGCAGGTGAGTACACTGCTCCTCCGGCACAAGGCCCCATGATAGCTGAAATCTGTGGAATGACACCGGATGATTGTACATTTTTATAAAAAATATCGGCATAACCACCTAATGAGCGTACACCTTCCTGAATCCGAGCTCCACCTGAATCATTTAGTCCAATCATAGGAGCTCCTACTTTAAGCGCCATATCCATTACTTTACAGATTTTTTCAGCATGAGTTTCAGAAAGTGAACCTCCAAAAACAGTAAAATCTTGTGCGAAAAGATAAATTAATCGCCCGTTTATCGTTCCGTATCCTGTAATGACACCATCACCGGGATATACTTCCTTATCCATTCCAAAATCTGTAGTACGGTGTTCTACCAGCATTCCGATTTCTTCAAATGAGCCTTCGTCCAGTAAATATTCAATACGTTCCCTTGCAGTTAACTTTTTCTTGTTGTGTTGTGAGTCAATTCTTTTTTGACCTCCTCCCAGTAGTGCCTTCTGTTTTTTTTCTATTAAAGATTTAACTTTATCGTTCATAGTTATTTATGGATTTGGTAAACGTGTTATTTTTTTATCTTCTAAATATTTTTTTAATGCAATAATTGCTGCAATTTCAGCAAGTTTTGTGTTTTGCTTTTTTATAATTTCAGGATTGTAATATTTTTTCACAAAATTAGTGTCAAAATTTCCTGACCTAAAGGCATCATGATTTAGTACAAATTCCCCAAAAGAAAGTGTAGTGCAAATTCCCTTAATTTTATAATGTTTAATTGCGTTAAGCATAATGGCAATTGCTTCCTCACGTGATTTTCCATGTGTTACTAATTTAGAAAGCATTGGGTCATAATAAATAGGAACATCCATCCCTTCATCAATTCCATTATCTACGCGAATGCCTTTTCCTTCAGGTATTTGGTAAACTTCTAAGTTTCCTACGCTGGGCAAGAAATTATCTAGAGGATCTTCGGCGTAAACACGTAATTCTAAAGCATGTCCTTTGATTTCTAAACTTTCCTGCTTGATGGGAAGTTCTTCACCACGAGCTATTCGAATTTGTAACTCTACTAAGTCTAACCCTGTAATCATTTCAGTTACCGGATGTTCAACTTGGAGACGCGTATTCATTTCTAAAAAGTAGAAATTTTTATTTTCATCCAATAGAAACTCAACTGTTCCGGCACCTACATAGTCACAGGCTTCAGCTACTTTTATGGCGGCTTCGCCCATTGCCCACCTAAGCTCTGTTGTCAATACGGATGATGGAGCTTCTTCTATAACTTTTTGATGACGACGTTGAATGCTACATTCACGGTCAAATAGATGGACAATATTTTTGTGTGTATCGGCTATAATTTGAATTTCGATATGGCGTGGGGAGCTTACAAATTTTTCAATGAAAACAGAACCATCTCCAAAGGCTGATTCAGCCTCTGAAATAGCACGTTCCATTTGCGACTCAAACTCGGCTTCATTTTCTACAACTCGCATTCCTTTTCCACCACCTCCGGCAGATGCTTTGATTAAAATGGGAAATCCAATTTCTTTAGCAATTTCCTTGGCTTTTTCTACATCTGTAATAGCTTCGTCTAGACCGGGAACCATTGGTATTCTATATCCTTTTACAGCTTCTTTGGCAGCTAGCTTACTTCCCATAATGCGAATAGCATGTGATTTTGGACCGATGAAAGTAATACCGTTCCGTTCTATATTTTCAGCAAATTCTGCATTTTCAGATAAAAACCCATAGCCTGGATGAATTGCATCTACATCCAATTTCTTGCAAACTTCAAGTAATTTATCAGTTTTTAAATACGATTCACTAGAGGGTGCTTCTCCTATCCATACAGCTTCATCAGCAAATTTTACGTGGGGAGACTTTCTGTCTGCACTAGAGTAAACAGCAACGGTTTTTATCCCCATTTTTTTAGCTGTTTTCATGATGCGTACGGCAATTTCACCTCTATTGGCAACTAATATTTTTTTCATGATTTTATTCAAATTCGATTAACAATTGTCCTTTATCTACTGCGTCGCCTTTGTTTACCAAAATGGACTTGATGATGCCTGCTCTTGGCGAATTGAAATTATTTTCCATTTTCATGGCTTCTAAAACCAAAAGACTATCATTTTCTTGCACTTCCTGTCCAATCTCAACATTGATACTAAGAATAAGCCCGGGCATGGGAGCCTTTATAGCATTAACTTGTTTAGAAGTTCCTATTTCAAACCCTAAGTCTTTTATTAACTGGTCGAGCTCATCTGAAATGGTAATGTCAAACGGAGTTTCATTGATATTAATTCTATACGACTTATCATTAAAATTTTCTGAAATAATTTCAGTGTGGTAAGATTTATGCTCTTTTAGAACATGAAATTTGGAAGGATTTAACTCAATGAAATTTAAGTCTTTCATATCATTTTCAGTTAAATCAAAAGTATATGTTTGATTAACTGTGACTTGGAATTTTTTATGATTCATGTAGAAATTTTAGAAAGAATAAAGATAGTAAAAATCATAGCTTAATAAAAAGGTATTTATACGTAAAGTGCTAGATTTTGGTTGGTTTTTCTAATAATTCATAATTTTACACTATAATTTCTAGAATGATTCAATCTAAGGCACTTGCCATACTAAAGTCAGGACGAAATGTGTTTCTCACCGGCTCTGCCGGAGCAGGAAAAACATACGTTCTGAATCAATATATTCAATACCTCAAAGAACATAAAGTAGGTGTAGCAATAACGGCTTCTACCGGAATTGCAGCTACACATATGAATGGGCAAACCATTCACTCTTGGTCGGGAATCGGGATTAAAGATGATATTTCTATTCGTCAGTTATCCAATTTAAAAGAGAGAAAATACTTCAGGAATAAAATGGATTCGGTAAAAGTGTTGATTATTGATGAAATTTCCATGCTACACCGTAACCAGATGGAATTGGTGAACCGTGTGTTAAAGTTTTTCAAAGGAAATGAATTGCCGTTTGGAGGGATTCAGATTGTATTTTCCGGTGATTTCTTTCAATTGCCACCCATTGGTAATGATGATGAATCTTCTAGACAAAAATTTGCTTTTATGTCAGATGCTTGGTTGGAAGCTGAACCAATTATTTGTTACCTAACGGAGCAACATAGACAATCTGAGAATGAATTAAATATAATTTTAAATGAAATTCGAAATGGAACGGTAACACAAAACTCTATTGATGTTTTGACTTCTCGTATTGATTTTCACCCAGATGAAGGTGAACAAGAAATAAAACTTTATACGCACAATGCAGATGTGGATAGAATTAACCAAATGTATTTAGAGCAAATTGGGAAATCATCCAAATTTTTTAAAGCTCAAGTCAAAGGAAATGAAGCGTTGATTGAAGTATTGAAAAAGTCTGTTTTGGCATTAGAAAATTTAGAATTAAAAGTAGGAGCGCAAGTTATGTTTGTTCGGAACAATTATGAAGAGGGATTTGTAAACGGAACACTCGGGCAAATATCTTCTTTTTCTGAGAAAGGATTTCCACTTGTTAAAACAAGAGATAATGAAATTATAGAAGCCAAGACAGAAACATGGGCAATTGAAGACGAAACCGGAAAACCATTGGCTTCCTTTGTGCAAGTTCCATTACGACTGGCTTGGGCAATTACAGTGCATAAAAGTCAAGGGATGACACTAGATGCTGCTATGATTGATTTGAGTCGTGCCTTTGAAAAAGGGCAAGGCTATGTAGCACTTTCTCGTTTGCGTGATTTGACAGGATTAAAGTTAAAGGGATTAAACCAAACCGCTTTGGGAGTGGATGATTTGGCAATGAGAGCAGATAAACGCTTTCAGGAACTTTCACAAGAATGGGATGATTCGTTAGAAGAAGAAGATTTAGAGCGGGAGTTCAAAAGTTTTATTATTTATTCCGGAGGAACCATTGACAAAAAGGAAATAGCTAGAGCTAAAGAGAAACTGGCACAGAAAGGAAAAGCAGAGAAAGTATCCACCTATCAAAAAACAAAAGAATTGGTCAAAAAGAAAATGAGTGTTGATGAAATGGTTGAAAAAAGAGGACTGACCAAAGGAACAATTTTAAGTCATTTAATCCGAATCTCAGAAACTGATTTAGAAATTGATTTAGAGGTGTATAAACCGGAACAGAATATTTTTGATAAAGTTAAAAAAGTAGCCCAAAGCCAAGAGGGGGAAGAAAAGTTATCACTCAGTAAAATTTACCATGATTTAGAAGAAACAATTTCATACGACGAAATCAAACAATCACTTATCTTTATAAACCGTTGATAATTTGATGTTGAAATCAACAGAGAAGCCTATCATAACTCAAATTGAAAAGTGTACCTTTGTACAAGTTGAAATTTCATATAAATTCAATCATAGTAAAAAATGAAAATAGCTGTTTTTGTTTCCGGTGGTGGGACTAATTTACAAAACATAATTGAAGCCATTCAAAGTGGAAAATTAAAAAGTACAGAAATAGCAATGGTAATGGCTGATAGAGACTGCTATGCCGTAGAAAGAGCTTTGGATTATGACATTCCAACATATTTGCTGGAAGACCGAAAAACATTCTCAGAAGATGCCGAGTTTAACTTAGAAGGAGAGGATATAGACTTGATTGTACTAGCAGGTTTTTTATCTATTTTGACATCTGAATTTACAGAAAAGTGGAAAAATAAAATCATCAATGTACACCCATCTTTATTGCCAAAGTATGGTGGAAAAGGAATGTATGGAGCAAAGGTTCATCAAGCAGTTTTGGACGCCAAAGAAACAAAAAGTGGAGCTACGGTTCATTATGTAACAGCGGGTGTAGATGAAGGTGAGATAATGTTACAAGGTGAATTTGAAATTGAAAAAAATGATACAGTAGAAGATTTACAACAAAAAGTAGCCAAAGTAGAAAAGGAAATATTAATAAAAGCAATTAGTAATTTAGAAGGTGGAAATTAGAAGTCAGAATTTATATAAAATTGCTAATCCTAACTTTCATAAATGAGTGAAGAGTAAAAAAGTAGAACAAAGAATTATCACAAATCAATTAGTGAGAAGTGGCGCATCAGTTGGTCTAGATTACGAAGTCGTTTGTTGTACAAGAAGCAAAAGAACCAGCAGCAATCTTTGTAATAACTTTAAAGAAAATGAATGATAAAAATAAATAACCTATCAAATTAAAATTTCTAATGCAAAAACAAGCACTCATTAGCGTTTCAGACAAATCAAATTTGATTCCATTTGCCCAATTTTTAATAACAAAAGAATACAAAATTCTTTCAACCGGAGGAACCTTTAAACACCTTCAAGAGAATGGAGTTCCGGTAACCGAAGTAAAAGATGTAACAGGATTTCCTGAAATTCTAGACGGGCGTGTAAAATCACTGCATCCGGCAATTCATGGTGGCATCATGGCAAGACGTGCTGATGCTAACCATATACAAACACTAGAAGAGCATCAGATAAACCCAATTGATATCGTTGTGGTAAATTTATATCCATTTTTCACCAAAATGAATACAGGACTTTCCGAAGCAGAAATGATAGAATTTATAGATATTGGCGGACCATCCATGTTACGCTCATCAGCCAAAAACTTTTATGATGTAACAGTATTGACAGATGTAAATGATTATCCACAAGTACAGCAAGAAATAGAAAACAGTGGAACAACATCACTAGAAACCCGTAGGAAATTAGCCGGAAAAGTATTTAATCTAACTTCAGCATATGATGCAGCCATTTCAACCTATATTTTAAACGAAGAACTACCCCATTATTTAGAGTCATCGTATGAAAAAGTAATGGACTTACGCTATGGAGAAAATCCACATCAAAAAGCAGCCTATTATGTAGATAAAACCCGTAATGGAGCCATGAAAGACTTTGAATATTTACAAGGAAAAGAACTCTCTTTTAACAATATTCGAGATATGGATTTGGCATATAAAGTTGTTTCGGAGTTTAGTGAAATTACGTGTTGTGCTGTAAAACATTCAACACCATGCGGAGTTGCCATAGGAAATTCGGTAGAAGAAGCCTATGAAAAAGCCTATGAGTGTGACCCAATCTCTATTTTCGGAGGAATTATTGCTTTTAACGCAGAAGTCAATAAAACAACTGCTGAAAACCTGAATAAAATATTTCTAGAAATCGTTATAGCTCCTTCCTTTACGGAAGAGGCCTTAGCTATTTTTAAATCCAAAAAGAATTTACGAATCATTCAAGTGAAAAATTCGGTTTCAGACCGAGTGAGTTATGCAAAAGTGGATGGGGGATTACTAGTGCAAAGTGTCGATAATCAATTTTCTACAGATTTAGAAATAGTTACAGAAAAACAACCTACCGAAAAACAAATGATAGATTTAGTCTTTGCACAGAAAATTGCAAAATGGGTAAAATCAAATGCAATAGTTGTAGCAACCAACGGTCAGGCATTTGGAATTGGAGGTGGGCAGACCAACCGAATTTGGGCAGCGCAACAAGCCATTGAGCGAGCAAAACGCGTTCAAACCAAAGAATTGGTATTGGCATCAGATGCATTTTTTCCATTTCGTGATACAGTTGACTTTGCTGCAGAAAACGGTATTACAGCACTGATTCAACCCGGAGGCTCATTAAAAGATCAGGAAAGTATAGACGCTTGTAATGAACATGAAATCCCGATGGTATTCACAGGAATGCGCCATTTTTTGCACTGATAAGTAAAATGATAAAATAATATCGTAAACCTTCTAAATTTCAAAATTTGGAAGGTTTTTTTAATTAGAATATAGACATATAACTTCCCCCCCCCTAAAATTATTTTCAGACAAGACCTCGTAGGTTTTTAAAATCTGCGAGGTCTGATGACTCAGTTCAATAACTATAAGGTAATTCTTATCGTATACTAAAATTATTTTTATAAAAAAAAATCAAAGTAAAAACTTGAAATTATCAAAGGAATCAATATATTTAAGAAATTTTTAACACAATTTAGGGCAATATCATATGGAGTTTTTTCTTGAGACGACTGAAATAGATAATCGTCCGGTTTACATTACTGGAAATTTTATCAAATGGAATCCAAAGAATACCGATTTTAAACTAGAAGAAATCGACGAGGGATTGTATTATATAAAAATAGACGACACGCTTCTTCCAAATTTGATTGAGTATAAATTTACCAAAGGCGGTTGGGAAAATGTAGAGTTGGATAAATATGGAAATATTACCCCCAATCGAAAAGTTGAAAAATCAAAAAGAAAAACCAAAGATAAAGTTGTAAAGTGGAGGTTAAACTGGGGACCGTTCAAAGATGAATTTAATCCAATTGTAGAACTGATAGATGAAAAATTCTATATACCACAGTTAGACAAATACCGAAAAATTTGGGCATTATTACCCTATAATTATTATCAGACCAATAAAAAATATCCGGTTCTGTACCTACAAGATGCACAAAATTTATTTAACGAAAATTCAGCATTTGGAAACTGGGAGATAGATAAAAAACTATCCATTTTGGCAGAATATGGTAGAGGAGACGTGATTGTGATTGCAGTAGAACATGGGTCTGATGACCGAATCAAAGAATATGTTTTTGAAAACCCAAAACTGACTGAAAATGCAGAAGGAAAGAAATATATCCGTTTTATTACCGATACGTTGAAACCCTTTGTTGATTTAAAATACAGAACAAAAAAAGACCGAGAAAATACAGGGATAGGAGGGAGCTCGCTAGGAGCGTTGATTAGTATTTATGGAGGATTTTTGTATCCGGAAGTCTATTCTAAATTGATGCTGTTTTCTCCATCTCTATGGGTAGAACCGGAGAACAATTTCCCCATGCTCAGTTTTCAGCATATATTCAAAACCAAAGTTTATTTATACGGTGGAGAAAAAGAAGGTTCAAAAATGATTGAACGAATCAAAATGTTTGAACAGGCTATGGAACAGTGGGAACAGCAAGATTTATTTGATTTTGAGGTAAAAACGGCAGTAAATGAAGACGGTGAACACCAAGAGTTTTTTTGGTCACAAGAGTTCCCAAAAGCAATAGAATGGCTGTTCTTTGACAGTCAGGAAGACCCGGTAGAAATCCTTAAAAATGTAAAAAACGTAAAAGGAAAATGATTAAAATAAATACAAAAAAGGCAAAGACAAAACAAAATTTTCATCTTTTTTCGGAAGAAGATTGGACGAAAGAAAAGGTAGAATTTAAACAATTAAAAAAACTTTTTTCAGGAAAAAGAAATGAGCTATTTATAGATGTTTCGGATACTTCGGTTGATTATTTAATTGGACTAGGGAAAAAATCGGATTTAGAAAACCATATTTTTCAATCGGTAGCAAATAAATTTTCCAATGATTTTAAAGACAAATTTCAATCTATACCGACAACGGTTAAGGGAAATTTAACAAATGACCAATTTGCAGAATTTGTCAAAGGATTATTTTTAGGAACGTATGTCTATCCGTTTAAAAAATCACACCCTTTTTGGAATGAAAAATTTCAAATTCAATTTCCTAATGCGGATAAACCATTTCTAGAACAATTAACAATTCAAACAGAAGCACTTTGTAGCGGTCAGTTTACAGGGATGGATTGGTTAAATAAACCAGCAAATTTCAAAACAACAGAACAAATTTCAGACTTTCTAAAGTCAGAGTGTAAGCGACTGAAGATTTCCTACAAAGCACTTAATCGAAAACAAAGTGAAGCTAAGGGACTAGGAGCGTTTTTAGCAGTAAATCAGGGAAGTGCACATGAGGCAGCTTTTACAATTATGGAATATAAAGGTGGCGGAAAAGAGGCTCCAAACATAGGTTTGGTAGGAAAATGTGTGCTATTTGATACGGGAGGGATTTCCATCAAACCATCAAGTAATATGCACTATATGAAAAGTGATATGGGTGGAGCTAGTGCGGTTATAGGAGCTTTATTTGCTGCTGCTCAGATGAAATTACCAGTCAATATAACTGCTATATTACCAATTACAGACAATGCTGTTTCGGAAAAAGCCTATTTGCCAAGTGATGTAATTACGGCTTACAACGGAAAAACAATTGAAATACTCAATACTGATGCAGAAGGACGAATGACCTTAGCAGACGGACTTTCATATTTATCCAAAAACCACAAAACAGATGTGATGCTAGATTTGGCAACACTTACCGGAAGTTCTGTCCGAATGTTTGGTTACACTTGCGGAGCTTATTTTTCAAACAATAAAAATTTAAAAATAGAACTGGAAAAATCTGCTGATAAAACCAATCAACGACTTTGGAATATGCCTTTGTGGGATGTATGGTTGGATGATTTTAAATCAGATGTAGCAGATTATAAGAATATTTCATCAAAGCCTTTTGGAGACTGTATTGTAGCAGGTAAATTTTTAGAACAATTCATAGAAGGACATACCAATTGGGCGCATCTAGATATAGCAGGAGTAGCCTTTGGTAATGTGCATTATACGAGAGAAAAAGCAGCAACCGGATATGGTGTCCAACTATTGTTGGACTTCATTCAAAATTTTTCAAAAACAAATTCAAATAACACATAAAATTACGGTTATGGAGAAAGTAATTGTCTGTATATCTAGTTATTACAAAGGATATGATTTTATGGTCACTTGTAAAGAAATAGGAAACAAGGTGATTTTGATTACTTCCGAAAATTTAAAAGAAGAAAATTGGCCATGGGAATCAATTGATGAAGTCTATTATATGCCGGAAATTGATAAATCCATTTGGAATTTAGATCACTTTGTACAGGGATTTTCTTATCTCATGCGTGTTCATGAAGTAGATACTGTAGTAGCTCTAGATGATTTTGATGTAGAAAAAGCAGCATTGATTCGCGAAACTTTTAGGATTCCCGGTATGGGGCAAACAACACATCGTTACTTTAGAGATAAATTAGCAATGCGCCAAAAAGCACAGGATAGTGGAATTTCCATTCCTGAATTTTCAGCTATTTTTAACAATCAAAAATTAAAACGATTTACAGAAGAGATACCGGCTCCATGGGTATTAAAACCAAGATCCGAAGCCTCAGCAAGTGGAATCAAAAAAGTGCATAATGTACGAGAATTAGAAAATGAACTAGAAAAATTAGGAGAAGAAAGAATCCACTATTTGATAGAAGCATTCAAACCGGGAGATGTTTACCACGTTGATTGTTTAATCTATGAGGGGAAAGTTGTATTTACATGTTATTCTAAATATTTAGCTCCACCTATGAAAGTCTCACATGAGGGAGGAGTTTTCCAAACCGTAACTTTAGGAAAAAGAACAAAAGATGCCATAGCTCTAAAGAAAATAAACCAAGAATTATTGACCAATTTTGGAATAAAATACGGAGCAACACATAGTGAATTTATAAAAGGAAAAGACGGTAAGTTCTATTTTCTAGAAACATCTTCCCGAGTAGGTGGAGCACATATTCCTGATATGATAGAAGCTGCTACTGGAGTCAATATTTGGAAAGAATGGGCAAAGATGGAAAATGCACTATTGAGAGCAGAAAAGTACAATGTAAAAGAAGCACATAAACTTTATGCCGGACTTATAGTCTCTTTGGTAAAAGATAAAAATCCTGATAGAGAACCTTTTAAGTGTGAGGAAGTTGACCGTTTTTTGCCCAAAGATTATCATATAGGAATTGTCTATAAAGCAGACAAAGCGGATAAAGTAAAAAAACGACTAGATGAAGCTACTTTCTATATCACATCAGAACTATTGAGCATTTTACCACCGACTGACAAACCAACAGCTTAAAAATAAAACAAACAATATATGCCACAAATCGAACACACAGACTATTACTCCCATATACTTGGGATGAGTATAAAAGTAGAAGTCACAGGACACTTCGGTTATCCGGTCATTATGTTTCCAACGTCACAAGGAAACTATACGCAGAATGCAGATTTTTATTTAAATGATAGCATTTCAAAATTTACAGACGCCGGAACTTTGAAGCTGTACAACCTTCAAACCATAGATGCTAAAAGTTTCTATGCAGATTACTTATCACCTCATGAACGAATTTACAACTATGAATTGTACATGCGCTTTTTGGTACAGGAGTTCATTCCATTTATTCAAAAAACACATCAAACACACCGTGTAGCAGTTGCCGGAGCAAGTTTTGGAGGCTATCATGCAGCAAACTTTGCATTTCGTTTTCCTGATTTGGTATCGCATCTATTTTGCTTGAGTGGTGCATTTTCTATTCGGAATTTTATGAAAGGATATGATGGTGAAATGGTCTATTTCAATTGTCCGGAAGAATTTGTGCAAAATGATACCGCATGGAAATACAAACACATGAACATTGTGTTGAGTACTTCAGACTGGGATATATGTCTAGAACAAACAAAACAAATGACAGGAATTTTAAATACCAAAGGAATCAACTGTTGGTATGATGAAGCTAGATGGATTAAGCACGATTGGCCACTGTGGCGAATGGTTTTTCCACGCTTTGTTGAAGCCTATTTTGGCTGATTTAAATAATTAAATAAAAAATTAAAACCTTTAAAATAAAACTATATGGCTAAGAAAATTGGAATTTTATTTGGAATGGAAGACACTTTTCCATGGGCTTTTATTGACCGAGTAAAAAAATTAAGTAGAGGAAAAATAGAAGCAGAACCAGTTCAAATAGACAAATTAGAACAAGGAGCAGACTATGGCTATGCTGTTATTATTGACCGAATTTCTCAAGATGTACCTTTTTACAGAGCATATCTGAAAAATGCAGCACTAAACGGAACGTATGTTATAAACAATCCTTTTTGGTGGAGTGCAGATGAGAAATTTTTCAATAATTGTTTGATGTCAAAATTAGGAATCCCACTTCCAAAAACGGTTTTACTCCCGTCACACGAACGTCCGGAAAATACAGAAGAAACATCATTTCGCAATCTAAAATTTCCGTTTGACTGGGATTATATATTTGACTACATAGGGTTTCCGGCTTATATGAAACCACATGATGGTGGAGGTTGGCGAAATGTATATCGCGTAGAAAACCCGGAAGATATGTGGAATAAACTTTCAGAAACCGAACAATTGGTAATGATGGTTCAGGAAGAAATAGAATTTGAAGACTATTACCGTGTTTATTGTTTAGGAAAAAAATATGTACACATCATGCCATATGAACCACGTAATCCACATCATTTACGTTATGCTACAACTCACAAAACAGAGGGGAAAAAACTAGAGAAATTACTAAAAACAATAGAAGAGTATACACTAAAAATGAATGAAGCCTTAGGTTATGATTTCAATACAGTAGAGTTTGCCGTACGAGATGGAATCCCGTATGCTATTGATTTTTGTAACCCTGCACCGGATGCAGATAAAAATTCGGTAGGAGAAGAAAACTTTGAATGGATTGTAGAACACGCAGCCAAATTGGCAATTGAAAAAGCAAAAGGATACAAACCCGGAAAATCAAGAATAGAGTGGGGGAATTTCGTTACCGGATAAATGACTAAAAAGCACGAGTTAAACCTAAAAATATTGCGGCTATGCACAAGTTTACCATAGGTATAGAGGAAGAATACCAAATCATAGATGCCAAAACGAGAGACTTGGTTTCGCACGTTTCAAAAATAATTGAAGGTGGAAAATCCGTTTTAAACGAAAGTGTAAAACACGAAATGCACGAATCGGTAGTAGAAATGGAAACAGGTATTTGCGAAAATGTAAAACAAGCAAGAGAAGAGCTTACCTCTCTGCGAACTCGATTGGTGAAAACAGCTAGGGATAACGGCTTGAGAGTTTCTGGTGGTGGAACTCACCCATTCTCTGATTGGAAAAGAAACTCCATTACCAAACATGCTAGGTATGACAAATTGGTAAGCGATATGGGAGATGTAGCACGGGAAAACTTAATTTTTGGTTTACATGTTCATGTTGGTATTCCCAATCGTGAAGAAGGAATCCGTATCCAAAACGTGATGCGCTATTTTCTACCCCATATTTACGCACTTTCGACCAACGCTCCTTTTTGGATTGGGCGAAATACAGGGTTTAAATCTTACCGTCATGAAATTTTTGCCAAATTCCCAAGAACCGGATTACCCAGCTACTTTTCAAGTGTTGCAGAGTTTGATTCTTATATAGATTTGATGATTAAAACCGGAACCATAGACAATGCAAAGAAAATTTGGTGGGATTTGCGAGTTCATCCATTTTATCCAACCATAGAATTTCGTATTTGTGACATGCCTTTGACGATTGATGAAACAGTTTGTTTAGCAGCAATAATGCAAAGTCTAGTTGCGAAAATTCACAAAATGCACCAGCAAAATACAAGTTTCAGAGGATACCGTAGATTACTTCTTACAGAAAATAAATGGCGTGCTTCCAAAGATGGGATTGATTCAGAATTAATTGATTTTGGAAAAGAAAAAAGTGTACCGTACAAAGATTTATTGGAAGAACTTTTGGTATTTATAGATGATGTAGTTGATGAATTAGGTTGTAGAGATGAAGTAGCTTATGCACGTGAAATCATAAAAATGGGAACAGGAGCAGACCGGCAATTAAAAGTATTCAAAGAGTCGGGAGATTTACAAAAAGTGGTAGATTACATGATTCTTGAAACAGAAAAAGGACTGGATTTAGATGAATAGAATTTCATTATAAGTTCCGTAAATTTGCAAAAATTTGAATAGAAGAATGAATACGAAAGAGATTAGAATTGCCCTTTTGGATATGAACAATAATCACCCTAACCAAGGGATGAAAAACATAACTGATTTAGTAAAAGCATTTAAAAAAACATCAAAAGAAGAAGTTCAGATAGATGAATTTAATGTACGTTATAGTTGTTCAGTTCCAAAAGTCAAAGATTATGACATTTTTATTTCCTCAGGAGGACCGGGTACACCACATAGAGAGGGTTTCATTTGGGAAGAAAAATATACACAATTTCTAGAAAATCTTTGGGAATACAATCTAGAAAATGAAGATAAAAAATATGCTTTTCTCATCTGTCATTCATTTCAGTTGGCCGTTATTCATTGGAATTTGGCAACGGTAAATACACGTAAATCATACTCATTTGGAGTTATGCCAATTCATAAAACAGAAGAAGGCAAAGATGAATATTTATTTAAAAATTTAGCAGACCCTTTTTGGGCAATCGATTCTAGAGCTTATCAATGTGTACAGCCCAATGATGATCAGTTAAACGAAATGGGGATGAAAATTGTAGCACTGGAAAAACTCCGTCCACATATAGATTTAGAAAGAGCTGTGATGGCAATTCGCTTTTCAAACGAAATATTTGGAACACAGTTTCACCCGGAGGCAGATTCACAAGGGTTTTTAGAAAATTTAAAAGATGAAAACAACAAACAAACTATGATCAAAAATTATGGTTTGCACAAATACAAAGAGACAGTTGACCGGATTGATGATGAGGACAAAATTGTAAAAACACAAGCACAAATAATTCCAAGATTCTTGGCAGAAGCCTTTCAGAAAATTACTGATTATAGAAAAGATTTAGAAAAAAGTGATGAAATGAAAGTTAAAACCAAACGATTAAAAATAAAACTTTGACAAACCTTATATGATTAAAAAATACAGAAACGAATTTAACCAACAGTTTTCAGTTGAAAATTACCAAAAAGTACAAGATTTAATTTTATCTGAAATAGGTGGAAAAACGGGATTCAGATTGTCAGAAAGTCCGATATTTTTACCAAAATCTTTTCGAGATAAATTGTTAAACGTTTCTGAATCAATTATCAAGCAAATCAAAAGTTTTTCAGATGATGAACTACAAAAGGCAATTCCAAAAAATTGTTATGTACCGAATGATACACAGAAACCTCATTTTTTAGCCATAGATTTTGGTGTTTGTAGAGATGAAAAAGGTGAAATCTCACCAAAACTGATAGAACTTCAGGCTTTTCCGAGTTTGTTTGGGTTTCAGTTTATATATGAAGATATTTTGGCAAGAGTTTACCCGTTTTTGGGGCATTTAAAAACAACACCAAGCCAATCAAATTATATAGAAAAATTAAAAAAAATTATCATTGGAAATGAAAATCCGGAGAACGTAATTTTATTGGAAATTTTCCCTGAGAAACAAAAAACCAACATTGACTTCAAAGTTACTGAAAACTTTTTGGGAATAAAAACAGTGTGCCTTACCCAGATAGCCAAAGAAGGGAAGAAACTTTTTTATACCTGTAATGGAATGAAAACACCAATTCACCGAATTTACAATCGGGTAATTTTTGACGAGTTGGAAAAAATTCCTAATTTAAATTTGACATTTGATTTTAGAGAAGAATTGGATGTAGAGTGGGTTACGCATCCCAATTGGTTTTTCAAAGTTTCAAAATATATATTACCTAAATTAGAACATGAATTTATTCCCAAAAGCTATTATTTACATGAGTTTCCAAATCAAGAAAATTTAAGAGATTTTGTACTGAAACCTTTATTTTCTTTTGCCGGAAGTGGTGTAAATCTAAACCCAAAACAAGGAGAAATAGACCAAATTAAAGATAAAGAAAACTATATATTGCAACGAAAAGTTATGTATGAACCTTTGTTTGAAGATGCAAATGGAGAGTTTTCCAAAGCAGAAATCCGATTACTCTATTTATGGCATCCTGAGCAAGAAAACCCTGATTTGACAGTCAATTTAGTTCGAATGACCAAAGCAGCTATGGTTAATGTTGATTTCAATAAAAAAGATGCCATTTGGATTGGTAGTTCCGTAGCCCTATTCGGCTAGAGCAGCTAATTTAGACTAAATGTAAATTTCAAATTAGAGATAGAAATCCACCATTTTTATTGTAATTTCATAGTCAAAATTATGAGATTATGAAAACAAAATTTATTTATTCGATAGTCCTTTCTTTCGTTTTTTTTATCAGTTATAGCTTCATAGAAAGCCAACCTGAAAAAGGAGTTGAAATTCAATCTAACACTCAATTTAAAAATCTAAAAGTACTTCCCAAAGATATTTCTGAAGAAGAATTAAAAGCAGTAATGCATAACTTTAACGATGCTCTAGGGGTAAAATGTAGTTTTTGTCATGCCTCAGGGAGCAACGGAAAGCTGGATTTTGCAAGTGATGGAAAAAAGTACAAAGAAGTAGCACGTGAAATGATGAAAATGACTATGGGGATTAACAAAAAATACTTCAAAACCAAAAATCCAAGAGAGTTTGAGGTGACTTGCTATACTTGTCATAACGGTAATGACCATCCGTCAAAATATCCTACCCAGAAGGAAGACCATTAATAAATGAAATTGTAAATTTGAGAACAAATTTAGATTCATGATTTTCGCCAAAACCAACTTAGATTTCATGTTTTTAGTTTATGTTTGGGGTGGAGTGCTGTTGCTTTTTATGTTGTTTTCTCTCTATGTTTGGGTAAAGGGAAACAATATCAAAAATAAATTGAAAAAGGAGAATAATGGCGTTTCATTCTTTTCCGGTATTGAATTTCACCGTTTAGCGAAAAGTAAGATAGCATACAATGTATCTATTCCTGTAAAAATAGATGTAGCAATAGATGAAAATTACATCTACCTATTGCCGGGAAAATTTAGAATCTTTTTGTTCAACAATTTAATGCCATCACAATTAAACCGAAAAAATACATCTTTGATTATTGAACCTCAATTTTCTAAATCGATTCGTCTCAACTTTGATTCATCATCCATTGAAAATAAAATGGGAGTCAATACATTTTTTGGCAAAACAAAGTTTGAATGTACCCTAACTTGTATTGATACAGACCAACGAGATAAAATTATTTCTCTTACCAAATAAGTCCAAAACCACTATTTTTTTCAATCTTTGTAGTATAAATTTAAAAAATAAAAACCTTTAAGGTTTAAATTTACAAGCTACATATGACACAAAATAATCTTGAACAAGAAACTTCAAATAAAAAACGAATTTTAATCATTGGCTCCGGTGGGCGTGAACATGCCATTGGTTGGAAGTTCAAACAAGACTCAGTCAAAAATGGATATGAAACCGAATTGTTTTTTACTCCGGGAAATGCCGGGACAGCTCAAATCGGAACAAATATTTCATTAAATTCACTAGAAGAAATAAGAGATTTTGCAAAGGTGGAGCAAATGGATTTAACTTTTGTTGGTCCAGAAGACGAATTGTCACGCGGAATTGTAGATTTATTTCAAAAAGAAAATTTAACAATTTTCGGACCTGATAAAAAATCAGCCCAATTAGAATCAAGTAAAGCATTTGCCAAAGACTTTATGGCAAAGTATGGTGTGAAAACAGCAGCTTATAGGACTTTTCAAGGTCCTATGTTAGCAATTGATTATTTAAAAACACAATCTTTTCCTATTGTAGTGAAGGCATCCGGTTTAGCAGCAGGAAAAGGAGTGATTATTTGTCAAGATTTTGAAGAAGCCCAAAAAGCTGTGTTGGATATTATGGAAGATAAAACCTTTGGTGATGCCGGAGCAGAAGTTGTGATAGAAGAATATTTAGAGGGATTTGAAGCCTCTATATTATCATTTTTTAATGGAAAAGAAATCATTCCGTTTATTTCAGCTAAGGATCATAAAAAAATTGGAGAAGGAGAAACTGGGTTAAATACTGGAGGAATGGGAGTTTTGTCTCCAAATCCATTATTTCAATCTGCTCATTTCGGTTTATTTCAATCCAATATTTTACAACCCACTTTGACCGGATTATTAGCAGAAAATTTACTATTTTCAGGAGTGATTTTCTTTGGATTGATGATTACAGAAAAAGGAGTTTACCTTCTGGAATATAATCTACGGATGGGTGATCCGGAAACACAAACAACGTTACCTTTACTAGAAAATGATTTGTATGAAACGGTTATGAAGTCAAATCAAGGAGAACCTTTCGAATTAAAATTTACCAATCAGAAAGCCTGTTGTATAGTGATGGTTTCGGGCGGCTACCCACTGAATTATGAAAAAGGTTTTGATATCAGAGGTTTAGATAAGGTGACTTGTCCTTATTTTATAGCGGGAGCAAAAGAAGTAAATGGCAAAATTGTAACTTCAGGCGGACGTGTGGTGAATGTGGTAGGAATTGGAAATGAAGCTGAACAGGCTAGAGAAATAGCTTACGAAAATGTCAAAAAAATTAATTTCGATTACGAATATTACCGTACAGATATAGGTTTAATTTAAATTAGAATTGGGTCAATTATTTAGACGTATAAAAAAAATCTTTGTTGTTTTATTCATTACACAACTGATTTATATTGTTGTGCTCAAGTGGATTAATCCACCAATTACCTCTACTCAATTTGTCAGTTGGATAGAAGGAAATGGATTAAAACGAGATTATATTTCCTATAATGAAATGCCTAAAAATGCTAAATTAGCAGCCATAGCATCAGAAGATCAACTTTTTGCAACTCACAATGGTTTTGATAGGAAAAGTATAGAAAAAGCATTAAAGTTCAATGAAGAAAAGAAAGGAGAAAAAGTACGTGGAGCAAGTACTATTTCTCAACAAGTTGCCAAAAATGTCTTTTTATGGCAGGGGAGAAGTTGGTTTAGAAAAGGATTAGAAGCCTACTTTACCTTTATGATTGAGTTAATTTGGGGAAAAGAAAGGATTTTGGAAATGTATCTCAATGTTTCTGAAACCGGAATTGGTACTTTTGGTATAGAAGCAGCCTCTCAGCGTTACTTTCAAAAACCGGCTTCACAATTAACTCAAAATGAAGCAGCTCGAATTATGGTCAATTTACCCAATCCTAAAAAATATAAAGTCAATCCACCAAGTGCATACGTGAGTAAAAGAGCAAATTGGGTTGAACGTCAAATCAGAAATCTAGAAGGTGATGCTGAAATTAAAAAACTACTTAAATAGCTTGAGTTTAATTATTATTTCTAAATTCAAATTAAAGTGGTTGAATTAATTCACTATTCATCATTCATAATTCACAATTGACTCGTATTTTTGCGCAAACTTCACAATATGACAAACGGGATTATCATTTTAGACTTTGGCTCTCAGTATAATCAATTAATTGCCCGAAGAATTCGTGAATTGGGTGTGTATGCCGAAATTTTACCTTTTAACGTTTCGCTAGAGGAAATAAAAAATCAGAACCCAAAAGGGATAATTCTATCCGGTGGACCTTCTTCTGTCTTTGGCACAGAGGCTCATTTGGTAGATAAAGAAATTTTTGAATTAGGTATTCCTATTTTGGGCATTTGCTACGGGATGCAATTGACTGCCCATTTACTTGGAGGAGAGGTGAAAAAAGGAGTGAAAGGAGAGTATGGAAAGGCAGAATTAAATATTTTGAATACTAATCAACTGATGGTTGAAGTTTCTGAAAAATCTACAGTTTGGATGAGTCATTTTGATGAAGTATATCAAGTTCCAAATGGATTTAAAATCGTTGGAAAATCAGAAAATGTGATTGCATCTATGGCTGATGAAGTACGAGGAATTTATGCGGTTCAATTTCACCCGGAAGTTTCACATTCAGAGTATGGAGCTAAAATGATTGAAAATTTCGTTTTTAGAATTTGTAATTGTGAAAAAAACTGGGAACTTAGAGATTTTATTTCGGATGAAATTCAACGAATTAAAGAAAAAGTAGGAGATAAAAAAGTGATATTGGGACTTTCAGGAGGCGTAGATTCTTCAGTGGCTGCTGTTTTGATTCACAAAGCCATAGGAGACCAGCTTACATGTATTTTTGTTGATACTGGATTGCTTCGGAAAGATGAGGGCAAAAAAGTAATGGAGAATTATGGAAAGCATTTCCAAATGAACATTAAAATGGTAGATGCCAAAGAACAGTTTTTGACAAAGCTAGAAGGAGTTTCAGATCCAGAGCAAAAACGAAAAATTATAGGGCATGAGTTTATAGAAGTTTTTGATGTAGAGTCAAATAAGATTGAGGATGCAGCGTTTTTGGCACAAGGAACAATTTATCCAGATGTTATAGAATCTCAATCTGTAAAAGGTCCTTCGGCAACAATCAAATCTCATCATAATGTAGGAGGTTTACCGGATGAAATGAAATTACAATTACTAGAACCACTACGAGAATTATTTAAAGATGAAGTTCGAAAAGTAGGAGTAGAGTTGGGAATACCTAGAGAGTTGGTTTATAGACATCCTTTTCCGGGACCGGGATTGGGAATTCGTATTTTAGGTGAGGTTGATGCTGAAAAAGTGAAAATCTTACAAGAAGCAGATGATATTTTTATTCAAGAATTATATAAAAATAACCTTTATGATGAGGTAAGTCAGGCGTTTGTAGTACTATTACCGGTAAAATCGGTAGGTGTGATGGGAGATGAACGTACATACGAATATACGGCTGTAGTTCGCTCTGCCAATACAATTGATTTTATGACTGCAACATGGTCCAAACTACCATATGAATTTTTGGAAGTAGTTTCAAATCGTATCATAAACGAAGTCAAGGGAATAAATAGAGTGGCATATGATATTAGTTCAAAGCCACCGGCAACAATTGAATGGGAGTAGGAGAAATATAAATTTCTTTTTTGGATAAAAGAAAAATAGAGTTATATTTGCACTCGCAATTTAAGGCAGACCCATGGTGTAACGGTAGCACATCGGTTTTTGGTGCCGCTTGTCGGGGTTCGAATCCCTGTGGGTCTACT
>JBKEAG010000019.1:0-16142 GCA_047972025.1 Moheibacter sp. | reverse complement strand
CCCATTCCGAACAGAGAAGTTAAGCCTGCCAGCGCCGATGGTACTGCGAAAGCGGGAGAGTAGGTCGCCGCCAGTCTTTTTATAAATCCTCAACCAAATAATAGGTTGAGGATTTTTTTTTACATAATAGTTTTTATTAACTATTATTTATTATAATATATTTGTATTAGCAAGTCGCTTTGTCGCTCCATAAGGAGAGGAAAGTCTGGACACCGTAGAGTAACATAGCGGGTAATACCCGTCGTTTTAAGGAAACTTAATTCAGGACAAGTGCAACAGAAAGCAAGTACAGTTTGGCTGTAGTGAAATCAGGTAAACTCTATGTGGTGTAATGCCGTGTATATCGATTAATAAAGGGTTACTCGCCCAATGTCGAGGGGTAGGCAGTTTGAGGTATTTGGTAACAAATATCCTAGATAAATGACAAAGACTCAGTTTTCTGAGTACAGAATCCGGCTTATAGACTTGCTATTTTTATTTTAATATTTTTTGATAAGGGTTTATAGTTTGGGCTTGAACCAAGCAAAAAATGAAAATTATGAAAAAATTAGTGTAATCATACTTTAGTAGTGATATTTTTTACGTTTGCTCAGGGGAAAAATCTAAATGGAAAAGGTAGATAGAAGTAAAAAGTTGATAAGGCTAAAAAATGAAAGTCAATTAGGTGATAGCTAAAGAAGAAGTAAATTATTACTAGCTCTTTTTTAGGAGTAATTTCTTTAAACTAATAAACAATATCAGGATTATAACGAATGGTTTCGGGTTTTCCAAAATCAAATTCAATTGGTTCGTATTCACCGAAATCTAGAGCATTGGTTTTAAATAGATTATTTCCATCTCCTGGAATACAGTTGAACCAAGCAAGAGATATTTGAAAATTACTGAAAACAAAATAGTCATTGGTAAACATAATGCCGATTCCAATTTTGGTATAGAGTTTACTTTTGAATATGTTTTCACCTTCATTTCCAATCAGCCCCAAGGAAGAATTTAAGAATGGGGAAAAACGAAACCCTAGTACTTCATAGGGAGAATAGGATTGAATTTGAATATCAGTAAGCCATTTTTTTGTTCCAATTACTCCTAAACTATGAAATCCTTCGATACCGGATGGATCGTTTTCGTTTAACGTCAATCGATCTCCTCGTGAATTAACCCGTTTATTTCCAATTATAAGTTGAGAAGTCACAAAGTTTCGAAATTTCCACTTCCCCCAATTTAACACACGGGTATAGTAATTGGCTTCAAGTGAAAATACGGATTGTTCAACAGAATTATTGGTGATAAAACCACCATATTTTAAATCTAATCCGAAGTATCCGATTTTGTAATAATTTCCAATTTTGACTTCTCCGGATAGGTAAAATCGGTTTTTAGATTTTTTGTTCTGTAAACCAGCTACGATTCCATATGAAAGTCCAACAGGAATATCTTCAATTAAATCATAATTTTTTATAAATCGGTCTTGGACATAACCACGTCTAGAAAAACCGATTCCCATAAGGTAAAACTCTTCGTCACTGTAATAGTTTACTTTGTCTAACTCTTGTATTGGTTTTTGTTGGTAAGAAATGTTAAAGTACCGAGCAGAGAGGATTAGGTTATTGAATCGTTCGGTATTGGTGTTGTACTTTTTAAATAATCTGAATGAATATCCTGCCCAATAGTCCTGCAAGGTATATTTGAAGTTTTGAGCTGTGATGTTTTCATTATTAGGAATGGAGTCTTTGTATGATTTTTGACCTATATAAGCTCCTCCTGCCCAGCGTGTGAGAGGTGAGAAAAACTCTCTTTCTAGTGCAATTTCTTTTTCCACATCATCATCTTCGCTTTTATGGTAACCCATATGGAAATTGATAAATGTTCTTTTTATGTTTGGTATTTTATAAGCACCGCTATATTCGTAGTTTCCGGTTTTTATATTTTTTTTGTACTTAGTATTTACTTCATGTCCGATTCCAAAGAAATTTCTATCACGAACTTTGAACCCGATTCGATTTCCAGAATAAACTAAGTTAGGAACAAAAGTCCAAGCATCTAGTGTTTTGAACAGAATATCTACACTGTCTTCTGAAACGGGGATAAATTGAACCTGAACCTTTCGTGTAAATCGTTGACTACGAATTAAACGTTTACTTTCTATAATTTTTAGTGAGTCAATATTTTCACCCTCTTTGAGAAGAATATAGTTTCGAATGACAAATTTTTTGGTTTTTATGTGTAAAAAATTACCAGATTTTTCTATAAATTTTTCAGGTTGTTGCTCAGAGTTTGTTAAAGAATATCCAAAAGGATCATACGTTTTAACTTGAATATTTCGAATGTATTTCCCTTCAAATTGAGCATAATTAATTTCTGAATCATCATTTGCTTTTGTTGTACGCACTCCCTTTTTTGTTTTAGGTTTTTTGACAAGGAGTCTGTGAATGAAACGATTGAATTTGTTTTTGGATTTATAATTTTCTAGTTTTTCAGAAAATTCATCTATTTGAGTGGAGTCTTCTTGTGCACAAATAGATACCCAAAGTAGTTGTAGCAGAATTATAAATATTACTTTGGTTTGACTATACTTCATTTAAGATGAAATTATACTGCTAATTTATATTTAATTGTTTAAGTTAGGAGATTATAAACAATGAAAATTTTAAATTAATTTTGGCATAAATTAAAATGAAAATGGGGCAGAAGTATATTTCCAATAATATTTTGAGACAAGTCTTTTTTATATTGATAGCATTGAGTATGCTATTGGTAGTAATCTATAATCTATCAGCATTTATCCCCGGATTATTAGGAGCATTTTGCTTATATGTATTGATGATACACCCTTTACGTTGGTTGATGTTTAGGTGTAAAATAAATAAACTATTATCAGTACTATTACTTATGCTGGCAAGTTTATTGGTTATCGTAACACCTTTGATTTTTTTGGTTAATATGCTAACTGAAAGGTTTAGTCAGGCTATAGATAATAGCGAACAGATTCAGGCACAAATAGGAAAAGCAATTCAAGTAATCCATGCAGAGACGGGAATAGACATTTTACATGAAATTAATATTTCGGATGTAACCTCGGTTACGATTAAAGTCATTCAAAGTATTTTAAATGCTTCGGTTGATGGGCTGTTGCAGATAGGAGTTGCCTACTTATTATTATATTTTATGCTGATGAATTACCGAAAGATGGAAAATTGGTTTTATAACAATATTCCACTAAAGAGTGAGAATTTGGTTATTTTAAATAAAGATTTACGAGATTTGGTTATTTCAAACGCAGTTGGAGTACCATTAGTTGCCATTTTACAGGCAATAGTTGCATATATAGGCTATTTGATTTTTGGACTAGATGGAGCGTTTAGTTGGTTTGTACTTACCGCATTTGGAGCAATGCTTCCTATTGTAGGAGCAGCAAGTGTTTACGTACCTGCTTGTATTTATATGATTGCCAATGGAGAAGCGAACAGTGCTTACTTCTTACTCGCTTATTGTTTTCTTGTTGTAGGGCTTTCAGATAATCTTTTTAGACTTTGGACACAGAAAGCCATGGCAGATGTTCATCCTCTGATTACTATTTTTGGAGTAATTTTGGGATTAAATGTATTTGGATTTATAGGAATTATTTTTGGACCGATACTTCTTTCTCTAACTTTTTGGCTGTTTCGTATATATAAGTTGGAATTTACGGATGGAAAGATAAAGTCAATAAAAGCTATTCGGGAAGAATATTAAAAAAGTTGTAAATTTGAATTATAAAAAGATAGAATAATATTTAGCTTATTATTCCATTTTGGGGGTCATTTTAGGTCAATTGCTTTTCTGCCCCGAGTCTTTATTAGCATTCGCAATATAGATTTACTTGAAGTGCAACAATGCCTTATCTTGAACCCCCTTTTTATTTTAGAACTTATTAAGTTCTGTTCATTAACCGCCAACTCGTTTCACCTTAAATCCCTTGTCTTTTAGAAATTTCATGATTTTGTCACGGTAATCACCTTGAATAATGATTTTGTCATCTTTGTAGCTCCCACCTACACTGAGCATCTTTTTAATTTCTTTTGCTAATTGCTTGAAATCCTCATCAGCACCAGTATAGCCCTCTAAGATAGTTTGAGGCTTTCCCTTACGTT
Organism: Moheibacter sp.; assembly: GCA_047972025.1. Classification (GTDB taxonomy): domain Bacteria; phylum Bacteroidota; class Bacteroidia; order Flavobacteriales; family Weeksellaceae; genus Moheibacter. The sequence continues at coordinate 12,015 of JBKEAG010000019.1, read as the reverse complement.
TTTCATATTTACAAATGATGGGTTCGTTTTGCAACCAAACCTCATTTTCAGATTTAGTCAAATTTTCTTCTGGTTCTGACGTTACGTGGTCAGGAAATAATTTTTTTAATTGATCTTGTAAATCCATAAGATTGAGATTATACTGTCATAGAAAAAATACGAGTTTCAGGTTGATTGCGAAGCATTCTCAAATCAAATGCCATAGCTACATTTCGGGTAAAAGGACGACCTTTTTCTGTAATTTGGATTGAATTACTTGAAATTTTCACTAAACCATCAGTTTCCATTTCTTTTAGTTTTTTAATAGAATTTTTGATTTCCGGAACAAAATTTTCATGATTCCAAGAAGTTTCTAGGCGGCACATTAAATTAAGAATATGTTTACGAATGATAAGGTCTTCTTCGTTTAGAATATGTCCACGAAACACAGAAATTTCTCCGGAATTAACTCTTTTTTGATAGTCTTCTACTTTTTTCTCATTTTGAGCAAATCCGTACCAAGAGTCAGAGATTGCAGACATTCCCAGCCCAACCATCAATTGTGTTTTGCTGGAAGAATAGCCCATAAAATTCCGATGGATTTTTCCATTCATTAGACTTTGGTACAACTCATCATGTTCCAAAGAGAAATGATCCATACCTACTTCTTTGTATCCTAAATTTTCTAAAAGTTGCTTTCCATTTTCGTAAAGTTTCCGTTTCTCTTCACCACTTGGCAAATCATTTTCATCAAAACCTCGTTGTCCTACACCTTTTATCCAAGGTACATGAGCATAAGAATAAAATGCTAAACGATCAGGTTTTAGTTCCATCGTTTTACGTATAGTAAATTCCATTTTTTCCCAAGTATGAAAAGGCAACCCAAAAACTAAATCATGAGAAACACTAGTGTAGCCAATTTCTCTTGCCCAATTTGTTACATTTTGTACATTTTCAAAAGGCTGAATGCGGTTAATGGCTTTCTGAACCTGTAAATCATAGTCTTGAACTCCAAAACTACAACGCCTGAACCCTAAATTATAAAGTGTTTGTAAATGTTCTTTGGTTGTATTATTGGGGTGACCTTCAAATGAAAACTCAGGTTGTGAAGCAATCTCAGCCTTAGAAAAGATGCCTTCAAGTAAAATCTTTAAATTTTTAGGTGAGAAAAATGTAGGAGTTCCTCCTCCCAAATGTAGTTCTTTTATTTGAGGTTTTGACTCAAAAAGATTTAAATACAAATCCCATTCTTTTAAAACACTTTCTAGATAAGGTGTTTCTACTGCATGTTGTTTGGTAATGCGCTTGTGACAAGCACAGAATGTACACAATTGTTCGCAAAAAGGTAAATGGATATACAAAGAAATTCCTTCTGTTTCATTGGATTCATGAAAGGATTCCTTTACTGAATTTTTCCATGCTTCAGCATTAAAGGTTTTCTCATCCCAAAAGGGAACCGTAGGGTAAGAAGTATAACGCGGACCGGGAATGTTGTACTTGTCAATTAATGAACTCATTTTTTTTAAAAGGTAAATAATTTAAGCTCGGAATGCTTTTATAAGTGATGATTTGTGCAAATTTACGGCTTTTATTTAAAGGATTTTGAGAAGATAATTTAGATTTAATTCAAAATATTTATAAACCTATCTTTTCATTCGTCGAGAAATTAAGGGAGTTTGTCGATTTTTTTTAATGAAGAACAGATAATGTTCTAGTTTAGCCGAACTAAAATTAGTGTACATGAAAAATAAAAAAACAAATTTATTCAAACTTGCCTTTATGCTATTACTCATGAGTAGTGTATTTGTCAAAGCACAGACAACGGTTACGGTAAATTATTTTGATGAATCCAACCAGGTTTTCTCTGTTGAAGAATCGGGAAAGCTCTTTTTTAATGATGATAATCTGATGATTAACACAAACGGAACGAATACTACGAGCATTCCCGTAGAGCTTATCAAACGTATTACATTTTCTGAAGAGACGATGGAAACTACCGAATTAACAACAGAAAATCTAGTGTTGTACCCAAATCCTGCGACTAATTTTATTCGTATTCAGTCAAATTCAGGTGAATTGATTGATGTGAAGATTTACAGTATGCAAGGACAGCTTCTACTGAGTGGAAAGTATTTTTCTAGTGAAAATATAGATGTCAGTAGTTTAGAAAAAGGAATTTATGTAGTGAAAGCAGATAAATCTAATTTGAAAATGATTAAAAAATGAGAAAATTAAGTTTTCTAGTGGTTCTGATTTGTCTGATTACGACAAATACGACCATGGCACAGCAAAAAATAGTAGTTCATAGTGAAGATGAATCAATATATTATTCAGCTATAGATGACATAGATGATATAAAATTGATTGATGGTTTTAGTAATTTTAATTTAAATGATAATTCAAATGTTGACATACCTATTTCCATAATAGATAGTTTAACATTCACTACGAACACTCCTGATTTGGGTCAAAAAATCTATATCATTTACAACAATGATGATGTTACAATTATAAACCCATTTTCTACTCAAGGTATCATGATTTCAGCTTCTGGAGCAGATGTAAATGTATCAGCAACATCAGGAATAGCAAATATTGAATATACTATTTTGGGATATAGTGAAGACGGTAGTTTGAGTTTAGATAGTGATGAAAATATTTGGTTGAATTTGAATAATTTAAACTTGACAAATACAATAGGAGCTGCCATCACCATTACAGGAGGAATAGCTACAACACTAAATTTAGTCGATGATACAGCAAACACTTTGAGTGATGCTTCCACAAATGCAGCCAATGCTACTTTGGTTACGGATGGTTCCTATTCATTTGAGGGAACAGGAATCTTGAATATTTCAGGATTAAAAAAACATGCCATTTTAAGTGATGGGCAAATTTCGATAGAGGGTGCAACAGTAAATGTTTTAACAGCAGTCAGTGATGGATTTCACTCAGAAGGATTTATGATGGATAGTGGAACAATAACCATAGAAGAAACCTTTGGAGATGGTATAGACGCAGGGAATGAGGCCATAACAATTAATAGTGGAAATATCTCCTTTAATTCTGAATCAGCTGATGTAAAAGCCATAAAATCAGACGGAATAATAACGATAAATGGAGGAGATTTTGATTTCAATTTAGAAGGTGACCAATCGAAAGGGTTTAGTAGTTCCAGCACTATTGATATAACGGGTGGGAATTTTGAACTTACAATTTCCGGTGTGGCAGTGTTAGAAGAATCAGGGAGTGGATTTGACCCATCTTATTCTACAGCGTTTAAATCAGATGAAGATATAAACATCAGTAATGCAACCATAAATATAGACTTAACAGACACAGCAAGTGGAAGCAAAGGATTTTCAGCAGATGGGAATATCACGATAAATAGTGGCGATATTACAGTTGAAGCAAATGGGGACGGAACAACTTATACCAATGAATCGGGTATTACAGATTCCTATACGTCATCTTGTATAAAAAGTGATTTGGACACAACCATTTTGGGAGGAAGTATTACCTTGACAAACAATGGAACAGGAGGAAAGGGAATAAATGCAGACGGAGAAATCCAGATTGGAACAATTGATGGGTCAAATGATGATTTGACATTAAATGTTACAACAACCGGGAATAGATTTTATGTTTCAGGTAGTGGACAAAATACGGATTATGCCAATCCGAAAGCAGTAAAAGCAGAGGGCAATTTGACTGTAAATAGCGGTACAATTACCATTAACTGTACGCAATCCCAAGAAGGGGGAGAGGGTCTAGAAAGTAAAAACATTTTGACTATAAATGGAGGTTTAATTGAAATTGAAACCTATGATGATGCAATAAACGCTTCATCAGAAATTATTATCAATGGTGGAACTACCTATTGTAAATCAAGAGGAAATGATGGAATTGACTCCAATGGAACAATGACCGTCAACGGTGGTTTCACAATTTCAAGTGGAGCAAGAGCACCGGAAGCAGGGCTTGATTGTGATAACAGTACGTTTAAAATTACAGGTGGAATTTTGATTGGTACAGGTGGAAATACGAGTAATCCTACAGCAAATGTTTCTACACAACGCTCCCTAAAGTTCACAACAACACAAAACAACCATTTCCGGATAGCAACTTCCGATGGTACGGAAATAGTAGCTTTTAAAGTACCTGCATTTACAGGAACCGGTGGGCAAAACAATGCAGTTATTTTGTTTAGTGATGAAGATTTGGCAAATGGAACTTATACGCTACAACGTGGTGGTACAATTTCCAGTGGAACAGATTTTCACGGATACGTTACCGGTGGTACTTATTCAGGAGGAACTACAACGAATTTTACCATAAATTCCATGGTTACAACAATTAACTAGAGTATTCATCTATAGGATAATAGAAAACCCTACATTATGCAGGGTTTTTTGATTTTTGATTAAACTTAATATGTATTACTTAACAATTAATTTTAACAGTCGGGTGAGTGAATTAGCTTTTACTTGAACCAAATAAGTCCCACTAGATAGAGTTTTTGAATTAATTTGAACTTTATTAAGTGAAATATTATTTTGTTGATAAACAGACTTTCCACTTAGTTCAAAAACCTTAACTTCATCAATCTTTTCTTCACTTTCTATAAAGAAATAATTATCCGCCGGATTGGGATAAAGCACAACTTTTTGCTTTGCAATTTCTTGCTCTTGGTTATTTAAAGATTCTGAAGAAACAACACAAACCACGTCATACCTTGGATTGAAAGTATAATCAATTATTTCAAAAGGTAAATCAGTTACCAAAAATTCTTGTCCATTTTCAGTTAAATAAAATTTACGGATCGTTGTTTGTCCACCGGTTCCTCTAAATTCAATTTCAAAAGGTGTTTCAAAAAAATCTACAGAAGAGTGTGATTGTGATTGATTAACCGTCACAGTTACATTCGTATTTTCTATAGAAGCATTAACATTGATATTGAATATAGGGTGACCTTCTCCATAAATCCAATCCTCAAAGAAATCATCCCAATTAAGTCCGGTAGAACTTTCCAAACTTGCTTTTACATCGCTTGTTGTGGCATATCCGTACGCATGGTTTGGATTGTCTAGAAGATCTTGCATTGCTTGAAAAAACACATCGTCATCATTGATGATATAGCGAATCAAATGTACTGCCATAGAACCTTTTGCATAAGACAAACGGTAGTCAAAAATTCGATTTTGATTTTCAGGCTCAGGATTGTAAACAGAGCCACCTGGCTCTGCAGTAATGTAGTCAACATATCCTGCTTTCCAGTTGCTAAAGGCCTCTTCACCATTTAGCTCATCCTCTAACCAACCGTCAGTATATTCAGCAAAGCCTTCATTTACCCAAATGTCGCTCCAAGTTCCACAGGTAACTTTATCTCCAAACCATTGGTGTGCCAATTCATGCTTAATTAAACCATGACTCCAACCACCCATAGAACTCATGGTAGAGTGTTCCATTCCACCACCCCAGTTCCATTCCATATGTCCGTATTTTTCTAATTTGTAAGGATAATCACCATATTTCTCACTAATTTCGGTTATATACGTAGGAGTATAGTCTAAATTTTCTTGTGCATAAGGTAAAGATTCCGGATAGAAATAATTTAAAATGGGCATTGTTACTCCACCTACTTCTACAGTTGTGTTGTACTCTACATAGTTGGAAACCCCAATTGCTACTAAGTAAGCAGGGATTGGGTAGTTGTGTTGCCAATGTGTAACTGTATTTCCACCTCCTAAATCTGTTGTTGACATAAGTTTTCCATTAGAAGCAGCTTTTAGTTCAGTTGGGTGAGTTATATAAATATCAACTTTCTCTACTTTGTCCAATAAATCATCTTTACAAACCCACCAACTTGAAGCATGGAAGGGTTCAGATAATGTAAAGGCTACGTTTGCACTACCGTGAGACTCAGCATAGTATCCGTAAGACTCATCTGCATCTCCACTAAACCCAATACTGATAGCATCTGATTGATTGCTACTAAGTGTTTCAGGAAGTGTAATTGTAAGAACATCATCATTACGGGTATAAGTTGTAACAGGAGAATCGTGAAAAGTGACCGAAGTGATTGTTAAGTTAGGCTGTGCGTTGATTTTAATCTGATTGGTTTCAGTAGTTGTTTCAAACTGCATAGTTGTTGTACCGGAAAATGTACTTATGTTCGGGTTTGCGTTAATGTCCAAACGATAGGAAGTAGGAACATAATCGGTTTCCAAAAATTTTTTCTCAAACTGACTAAGGTTTGTATGCGCTTTTCGTTCTTTCATTGCTATTTCAAAATTCCCTTGTGCAAAGGAAAATGTATAGCCAAGAAGAGCTACAAATAAGTAAAAAGTTGTTTTCATTTTTTTTAAATTAAGGATTCGAAGGTACAAATTTATTTATGGCATCAAGTGTTTTTTCAATTTCTTCATTTTTTATAGAGTCTGAAATAAACCAAGTTTCATAACCTGAAGGTGGTAAATAAATACCCTCAGCCAACAAGTGATGAAAAAATTGATGAAACAAAGTATGATTGGCTTTTTGAGCGTCGTCAAAATTTTTGACTTTTTCATCTCCAAAGAAGAAAGAAATCATAGATCCCATTCGATTAACGGTATGTGAAATTCCTTTTTCAGATAGAATTACAGCAATTTCTTCATGTAAAATTTTTGTAGTTTCATCTATATCTGAATAGATTGACGAGTGTTCGTATAAAAAAGAAAGCGTAGTAAGTCCGGCACGCATAGCAATTGGGTTTCCTGATAAAGTTCCGGCTTGATAAACAGAACCATTAGGAGCTAAATAATCCATAATCTCCTTTTTGCCACCAAAAGCTCCAACGGGAAATCCACCACCTATTATTTTCCCATATGTAACCAAGTCTGCATCTATATTTAATCTTTTTTGTGCTCCACCAAAACTTAGTCGAAAACCGGTCATTACTTCATCAAAAATTAAAAGTGTACCATTTTTAGTGCAAATTGTTTGAAGTTGTTCTAAAAAATTATCTTCTGGTAATACACATCCCATATTTCCGGCTATGGGTTCGATGATGACGGCAGCAATTTCTCCTTGATTTTGGTTAAATAAATTTTGGATGGATTCAATGTCGTTATAACGAGCCAATAAAGTATCTTTTGCCGTTCCTTGTGTTACTCCGGGGCTATTTGGGTTTCCAAAAGTAGCAGCACCACTCCCGGCTTTAATTAGGAATGAATCAGAATGTCCGTGGTAGCAACCTTCAAATTTTATAATTTTATCACGTTCGGTAAATCCTCTTGCTAGTCGAACTGCACTCATACAGGCTTCCGTTCCGGAATTTACCATTCGTATTTTGTCAACATTTGGGGCATTCTCTACAATGAGTTTTGCAATTTCAGTTTCGAGTTCGGTAGGTGTACCAAAAGAAAATCCTTTCTCAAGTTGTAAAGTAACTGCTTCCAAAACCATAGGATGTGTATGTCCTAAAATCATGGGTCCCCAAGAATTTATATAATCAATGTAAGACTGACCGTCTTCGTCATACAGATACGCGCCCTGCGCTCGTTTCATAAAGATAGGAACACCTCCAACTGATTTGAATGCCCGAACCGGTGAGTTTACACCTCCGGGAATGTAGTTTTTGGCTTCTTGAAACAATGCACTACTTCTTTGATAAGTCATTTTATTTTTTCTTGGTTTTTAAATTCAAAAGTGTTCCAATTTTGGGCTCTTCACCGGGTTCTAGTTGATTAAGTTTATAGAGTCGGTTGATTTTAATTCCCATTTTCTGAGAGATTAGATACATGGTATCACCTTCTTTTACTTTGTAAAATTTTTCAGCTCCTTTGTTTTTTTTCTTTCCTAGAAATATATTTTGCCCGGGAGTAAGTTTTCCATTTACAGGAAGTTCATTATAGGAAGCGAGGAGGGAAATATTCATATCATAATATCCTGCAATTTGAGAAAGAGTTTCACCTTCATAAGCAGTTATGTAATGAACTTTTGTTGCGTGTTTTTTTATCCGCATTGCCGGATTTTCTATTCGTTTTTCGACAGAAATTTTTTTCTTTTCTTTTTCCTCTTTAATAATGGGGGTAGGTAAAGGAGAGGGAATATCTATTTTTACAATTTTGGGTTCGTTGGATAGCATTTCGAAATCAAAAGTTCCGTAGAGTTCAACTAATTTTTCATGAACTTGATTGGGAGTCAATTTGTCAAACTGGTCTAAATTATATTTTTCAATTCTTGAAATCAAAATTCCGGCATATTTAGGATTGGTGGCATACCCTGCTTTTTTCAGACCGTGTGCCCATGCTTTGTAATCAACTAAATCCAGTTTAAATAAATTTTTATAGTACGGTCTTTCAGCTAAAAATTTAGAATGATCACGATAGCTTTCTTGAACGGAATTATACACACGAAAACACTCATTGGGAGCGTCATCTGTATGGCTAATGGTCTTTCCGGTCCATTCTTTTTTACACTTAATTCCAAAATGATTATTGGCAATTTCAGCCAATCGGCTCTGTCCGCCTCCTGTTTCTAAAATTCCTTGTGAAAGTGTAATGCTTGCTGGGATTTTATAGAGATGCATCTCTTCTACAGCCAATAAAGCGTGTGTCCGGATATAGTCAATATCTCTTATCTCTTGGGCATGATTCCATGAAAATAACAAAAGGAAAATTCCAATAAACAAATTGTTTTTCATGCGATAACTATTTTATTTTTTTGCTTTAATTTTATATTTATTCCATCAATCCCTTGTAACCCACCTGTGTGAATAGCGAGAATTTTACTTTCTTTGGGGAAATAACCTTTGTGAAATAAATCATAAATTCCAAAAATCATTTTTCCAGTATAAATTGGTTCCAAAGGTACGTTATATTGTTGTTTGAAATCGTTAATGAAATACAATAATTCGTCATTAAATTTAGCGTAGCCTCCAAAATGAAAATCGGTTATGAAATTCCAATTGGAACGTGTACTAAACTGTGTGATTTCATTTTTTAGGAAATTAGAATCTTTCAATGCCGGAAAACCCAAAATTTGTTGGTGAGGAAGAGAAGCATTTATGATTCCTGAAATCGTTCCTCCTGTACCTATTGCACAACAAATAAAGTCAAAGTTACTTGTGTGTTCGCCTAAAATTTCTTCACACCCACGAACTGCCGGTTTGTTTGTTCCACCTTCGGGAAGTAGATAGAAGTTGCCAAATAAGGAATTTAATTTTTCTAAAAATTCAGGACTGTATTTATTTTGATATTGCTTTCTAGATATAAAATGAAACGTCATTCCACATTCTTTTGCAAACTTTAGTGTAGGGTTTGTATCAATTTTATCAACCAACTCTTCGCCCCGAATTATCCCGATGGAGTTAAATCCAAATTCTTTTCCGGCAGCAGCTGTAGCTACAATATGGTTAGAATAAGCTCCACCAAATGTGAGTAGAGAATTGTAATTTCCTTTGGAAAATTCTTCTAAATTGTATTTTAATTTTCTAAATTTATTTCCCGAAATGGTTGGGTGGATTTTATCTTCACGAAGTATATGCAATTCACAATTATTGATTTTTTGAATGAATTGAACTTCTGATTGTATGTTTGGAAATGTTTTCATAAGTAGTTAAAAAAAGCCCAAAATTTTCGTTTTTTGAGATAAGTCAAATTCTTTTCGTTGGTATAGGCTTCTCTTTCAAAACTTATGTTTAAGTAGGCTCTTTCTATTTCTTTAAATTGAACCCATCGAACCAGAAACTCAATCAAATACCATAAGTAAAAAGGAAGAATGAGAAATTCAATTTGTTGCCGTAGATGAATCTTCTCATGATTTACGATAATCTTGTTTGTCTTTAAACTTTTACTTTTCAGTAGAATAAAAGGATAAAGTGCCATACCTCTGACGTTTTTTGCTAATAACCAAGAAGCGATAACCACAAACATGAATTAAGATTTATTGGTTTAAACGAATGCCAAACTCTTTTGCAAAGTTCTGTTGCTCGGTCAGCAGTTTTTCTTCTAACTCCAAATACCGACTAAACTGTTTTTGATTTTCTTCATACACTTGGTTATCGAGTGACTTTATTCGCTCTTCAGAGGTTAGACTATAAATGATACTATCAATATTGTTAGAAGAAAAATAGCTTTTCACAAAAGTGAAATAGTCAATAGATGCATTTTTAAATGAGTTGTTTTCTTTGAAGTTTTCTAATTTTATGGTTTGTTCTAGTCCGTTTTCAGCATTTTTCACCATTGCCTCTCGGTGCTGTTTTACAGACTCGTAAGTAATATTTGGATTATTAAACAACGAGTCCATATTTTCAACTATTTTTAACTGTGGATTGATGATGGTGTCATTGTAACCAATAGCCGTTTTTCCAGTACAAGAAAAAAAGAAAATTATACAAAAGCCAATTACAGCCAATCTTTTCATAATGAAAGGTTTTGAACAAAGATACGTTTTTTCCTAAATTTTATTTTTCCTATGATTCATGAGAATTATAATAAAGAGTTCATCTAAGAGTTGTACTTTCAGTATATTTAATCTATAAATAGTTGTATGAAACCGATATGATTAAAATAATCGTTAAACATACAGCGGAATGATTATTTTAAGAATCAAAGGTTCCATGTGACTATTAAAAACAATAAAAATAAACACATGAAACGCATATCCTTTATCCTTACTTTCTTCCTTTTTATGGCCTGCAACCTTGATTCGCCAGACCGCTATGTGGGCAAGGCCGTTCTCAATACCACTTTGCTCGGCTACCAGTTCGGTTTTCCCTATTTTGAGCATTTGAGCGGACTAAGATCGTCGGGAAATCTCAAAATCTATGAGAACAAGGAATTTCGTGAATCCGGGTCATTTGTAGAGTACCTTGAAAAGGTCTCCATTCCCGAGATTGCCCAGAAATATGAGGACATAAAGGCCCTGAAACGCACCGAGGAGGCCGGCCCCATGCTGGATGCTTCCATTGATCTGTTCCAGTTTGCGCTCGACTACATGAGGACCGATTATAAGGCCATCGCCCAAATGATGGACGAGGGTGTACCCAATCCCGAGATCGAAAGGGCCATATATGAGTTTGAACAGGCCAAGGGCCCCGTTTTCGATGAAAAATACGATCTGGTCGGGGTCTTGGGAAAAAAATATGCCGACGATAACGGAGTCGATCTGAATATCGATTAGGGCCCATAAAATGGCGGAACCTAGAAAGTTGTTATCGCAAAGGCACCCCGTTCTGTACTTTCTATCGGTGTGGGAGAAAAGGATCAGAAGAAGGCTGGTCTGGATCTTTGACGATAAAAGATATACGGGGAACCGGCAATCGGAAAAGTTGGGGTTCAGGGTAAAAAAGCACCAATCCAAATTGTTGAAAAAACTAGGGGAGACCGATATGGTCCTTCAATACAACAAGATCGACAACCTAAAACGTGTCGTGGAGAAAGTCAATGGAACCCTGATAAGACCGGGGGAGACCTTTTCGTTCTGCAAGACCGTAGGGCTTCCCACAAAGCGGAAAGGGTTTAAACCGGGAATGGAACTGTCTTTTGGGGAAGCCAGGGCGGGCATTGGGGGCGGAATCTGCCAAAGTTCAAATTTGATGCATTGGTTGGCACTGCATTCCCCATTGACCATCACCGAAAGGCACCACCATAGTTTTGACCCGTTCCCCGATGATGGGCGGGTTTTGCCCTTTGCAAGTGGGGCAACGGTCTTTTACAATTATTTGGATTTTCAATTGACCAACGATACCCAGTGGACGTTCCAGATAAACCTGTGGCTGTCGGATAAATTATTGGAAGGGGAGATCAGGGTAAACGAGGAACTCGATTTTAACTATCATGTGGTGGAGAAGAACCATAGGTTTATCAAAAGAGGGGGCGGGTTTTTCAGGACCAATGAGATTTGGCGGACCAAAAACGCAAAATTTCGGAGCGGTGCCTTGCTCGAAGAGGAAATGGTGTACAGGAACTTTGGGAAAGTAAAATATGTGCCAAAAGAGTACGACATTGAGTAGAAAAGTACGAGACAAGGAAGGCAGAAGTGTAATACAAT
>JBKEAG010000009.1:0-11634 GCA_047972025.1 Moheibacter sp. | reverse complement strand
TTTTTTTAAGATCAACAAAAAACTTTCTAAAAATCAACCCATTACTTTTGCTGACTCCGAAAAATAAATTACTTTTGCAGTCCAAAAAGTAAAATAGAGTGTTGTGAGCATTCTTTTTTACTGAATAATAAATGCTTCCAAATACATTTTTATTCAAATTATTAAAAACAAAAAATGGCAAAGAAAGTTGAGAAAGTTGTAAAACTTCAAGTAAAAGGAGGCCAAGCAAATCCATCGCCACCGGTAGGTCCGGCATTGGGTGCTGCAGGGGTCAATATCATGGAGTTTTGTAAACAGTTTAACGGACGTACACAAGAAAAGCAAGGACAAGTTTTGCCGGTTGTGATTACGGTTTATCAAGACAAATCTTTTGATTTCGTAATCAAAACTCCACCTGCAGCAGTTCAGTTGATGGGTGCTGCAAAGCTCAAAAAAGCCTCAGGAGAACCTAATCGTGTGAAAGTCGCAACCGTTAGCTGGGATCAGGTAAAAACAATTGCAGAAGACAAAATGCAAGATATGAATTGCTTTACAGTAGAGTCTGCAATGAAAATGGTAGCGGGTACAGCCCGTTCTATGGGGATAACCGTTAAAGGAGGACAAGCTCCTGCGTAACTTTTTAAAATTTAAAAAATGGCTCAATTAACAAAGAAGCAAAAGGAAGCAGTAGCAAAGATTGATAAAGAAAAATTATACTCTATCGACGAGGCATCTGCATTAGTAAAAGATGTGAATACAGCAAAATTCGACGCATCCGTTGACTTGGCTGTTCGTTTGGGTGTTGACCCCAAAAAAGCAAACCAAATGGTTCGTGGAGTAGTTTCACTACCACATGGAACAGGTAAAGACGTGAAAGTATTGGCTTTGGTAACTCCGGATAAGGAACAAGAAGCAAAAGATGCAGGAGCGGACTTCGTTGGTTTGGATGAATACTTAGATAAAATCAAAAACGGTTGGACTGATGTTGATGTAATCGTTACAATGCCTGCCGTTATGGGTAAATTAGGTCCATTAGGACGAGTTTTAGGACCAAGAGGTCTTATGCCAAACCCAAAAGCAGGGACCGTAACTGTTGAAGTTGGAAAAGCAGTTTCTGATGTAAAAGCAGGTAAAATTGACTTTAAAGTTGACCGCTATGGAATTATTCATGCAGCAATTGGAAAAGTATCATTCAGTTCTGATCAAATTAAGGACAACGCAACAGAATTAGTTTCAACCTTAGTGAAATTAAAACCAACTGCGGCAAAAGGTACTTATATGAAAAGCATTACGCTTTCCAGTACTATGAGTCCAGGTATTCCTATTGATCCAAAAAGTTTAAACGCATAAAAGTAAGTAATTATGGCAATGACAAGAAACGAAAAAGCGAAAATGATCGATGATCTAACCGCATTATTAGAAGAGTCAAACATAGTTTATCTTACAGATATAGCTGGTTTAGACGCAAGTAATACAACCGAATTGAGAAGAGCTTGTTTCAAAAGTGATATCTCACTTCGTGTCGTGAAAAATTCCTTATTGAAAAAAGCAATGGAGCGCGTTGAAGCAAAAGAATTTGACGGACTTTATGACTCTTTAAAAGGAAATACTGCCGTTATGATTTCCACAACAGGAAACGCACCGGCAAAAGTAATTGAAACTTTCAGAAAGAAATCCGAAAAACCAATTTTGAAAGCTGCTTGGGTTGACCAAGCCGTTTATGTAGGTGATGACCAATTAAAAACATTGGCGAGTCTAAAATCAAAAGAAGAGTTACTTGGAGAAATCATCGGATTGCTACAATCGCCACTTAAAACAGTTGTTTCTCAACTACAGTCAAGTGGTCAAAAAGTGGCAGGAATTGTTAAAACACTTTCAGAAAGACCCGAGTAGTACGCACTCATATATTAGTATAAACGTTTAGATTTTGATATTCAAGGTTTAAACAAAATTTAAAAGTTGTTCAACACAAAAAATTAATTAAAATGGCAGATTTAAAACAATTAGCTGAAGATTTAGTAAACCTAACCGTAAAAGACGTAAACGATTTGGCTACTATCCTAAAAGATGAATACGGAATTGAACCAGCTGCGGCAGCAGTAGCAGTAGCAGGACCTGCAGCAGCAGGTGAAGCAGGTGGAGCTGAAGAAAAATCCGAATTTGACGTAATCCTTAAATCAGGTGGAGCAAGTAAACTTGCAGTTGTTAAATTGGTAAAAGAATTAACAGGAAAAGGATTGAAAGAAGCAAAAGATTTAGTTGATGGAGCTCCTCAACCATTGAAAGAAGGAGTAGCTAAAGACGAAGCTGAAGCTTTGAAAAAGCAGCTTGAAGAAGCTGGTGCAGAAGTTGAATTGAAATAATTTATTTCTAGCAATATAGAAAGCCGTTGCAATTGCAACGGCTTTTTTATTTTGTATAAATTTAAATTTTATATAGAAAACTCAGATAAATTCCATACATTTGCAGTCCTTTTTATGCTATATAATTACTTATATGTGAGTAACATGCTGAATATAAACTCTTTCGTATAAACGGAAGGGCATTTTTTGTTTGTACTCATTTTAGAAGTGATAAATAAAAAGGGAATAAAAGATATTTTGCACTACGCTGTGAAAAGATATACCAGTGTTGCAGTTAGAATTTAGAATTTAGAATTTAGAATTTAGAATCGCTCTGCAAATAGTAAGATATCTATTTTTAAATTTCTTTCCTCTTCTTTCTGATATTTTTTTGAATAACAAAATATTTTTTTAACCCATTTCTTAAAATTTTTATGAGTAAAAAAGACGTAAAAACTCAGGAAAATCAGAGAATTAGTTTTTCATCAACTAAAGTTCAATCCCAGTTTCCGGACTTTCTTGACATTCAAATCAAGTCATTTGAGGATTTCTTTCAATTAGAAACTCGTCCAGACCAAAGAGGTAAAGAAGGATTGTACAAAACGTTTGCAGAAAACTTTCCGATTTCCGACACCCGAAATCAATTCGTTTTAGAATTTTTAGACTATTTCGTAGATCCACCAAGATATACGATTGATGAATGTATCGAAAGAGGATTAACATATAGCGTACCACTAAAAGCACGTATGAAACTGTTCTGTACCGACCCGGAACACGAAGACTTTGAAACAGTTGTACAAGACGTTTATTTGGGGACTATTCCATACATGACAGCATCTGGCTCTTTCATTATAAATGGAGCAGAGCGAGTAATTGTTTCTCAGTTACACCGTTCGCCGGGGGTATTCTTTGGACAGTCTTACCATGCAAATGGAACCAAACTATATTCATCCCGTATTATCCCATTTAAAGGTTCATGGATAGAGTTTGCAACAGACATCAATAGTGTAATGTACGCTTACATTGACCGTAAGAAAAAGTTGCCTTTAACAACATTGTTGCGCGCCATCGGGTATGAAAAGGACAAAGATATTTTAGAAATATTTGATTTAGCAGAAGAAATCAAAGTAAGTAAAACAGCCATCAAAAAAGCAGTTGGTAAAAAACTAGCTGCACGTGTATTAAACACTTGGCATGAAGATTTCGTGGATGAAGACACAGGAGAAGTTGTGTCTATCGAGCGTAACGAAATTATTTTAGATCGTGAAACGATTATTGAAAAAGAACACCTAGATCAAATTATAGAATCAGGTGTAAAATCAATTTTGCTTCACAAAGAAGACAATAAATCGGCAGACTATGCCATCATTCACAACACACTTCAAAAAGATCCGACTAATACGGAAAAAGAAGCAGTTGAATACATTTACCGTCAATTACGTAATGCTGAGCCACCAGATGAGGAAACAGCAAGAGGAATTATCGACAAATTATTCTTTTCAGATCAGCGTTATTCACTAGGTGAAGTTGGTCGTTACCGATTGAATAAAAAATTAGGACTAGATATAGATGAATCCGTTCAGGTTTTGACCAAAGACGATATCATCTATATTATTAAATATTTAATTGAATTAGTCAACTCAAAAGCAGAGGTTGATGATATAGACCACCTATCAAACCGACGTGTTAGAACTGTTGGAGAGCAAATGGCAGCTCAATTTGGAGTTGGACTTGCACGTATGGCAAGAACCATTCGTGAACGAATGAATGTCCGTGACAATGAGGTGTTTACACCAATTGATTTGATTAATGCGAAAACACTTTCATCGGTAATCAACTCATTTTTTGGAACGAATCAGCTTTCTCAGTTTATGGATCAAACCAATCCATTATCAGAGATTACACACAAAAGACGTTTATCCGCTTTAGGACCTGGGGGGCTTTCACGTGAAAGAGCAGGTTTCGAAGTGCGTGACGTACATTATACACACTATGGTCGTCTTTGTCCGATAGAAACACCAGAAGGACCAAACATTGGTTTGATTTCTTCACTTTGTGTATTTGCAAAAGTAAATAACTTAGGATTCATAGAAACACCTTACCGAAAAGTTGAAAACGGAAAAGTAAGCCTTTCTGAAGAGCCAATTTTCCTATCGGCTGAGGAAGAAGAAGAAAAAGTAATTGCACAAGCAAATGCAAAAATTGATGAAAAAGGAACTTTCCTTACAGATCGTGTAATTGCACGTGAAGATGGAGATTTTCCGGTGGTTGAGCCGCAACAAGTTCAGTTGATGGACGTTGCGCCAAACCAGATAGCATCCATTTCAGCATCTTTGATTCCATTCTTAGAGCATGATGATGCAAACCGTGCATTGATGGGGTCAAATATGATGCGTCAAGCAGTTCCATTGTTGAAACCGCAAGCCCCAATTGTTGGAACAGGATTAGAAAAACAAGTTGCAAAAGACTCTAGAATTTTGATTAACGCAGAAGGAAACGGAACCGTTACTTATGTAGATGCAGATATTATTTCGATTAATTATGATCGAACTGAAAATGAAGAATTAGTAAGTTTTGACTCATCTGAAAAGACCTACAAGTTAACCAAATTCCGTAAAACTAACCAGGGTACGACAATTACACTAAAACCAATTGTAAAAGTAGGAGATCGTGTAGAAAGAGGACAAGTACTTTGTGAAGGATACGCAACTGAAAGTGGAGAATTGGCAATCGGTAGAAACTTGGTTGTAGCATTCATGCCATGGAAAGGATATAACTTTGAGGATGCGATTGTAATCAATGAAAAAGTAGTTCGTGAAGATTGGTTTACATCCATTCACATTGACGAATATTCCCTAGACGTTCGTGATACCAAATTGGGTATGGAGGAATTAACGGCTGACATTCCAAACGTTTCAGAAGAAGCAACCAAAGATTTGGATGAAAACGGAATGATTCGTGTCGGAGCAGAGGTGAAACCGGGTGATATTCTGATTGGTAAAATCACACCAAAAGGCGAGTCAGATCCAACACCAGAAGAGAAACTCTTACGCGCTATCTTTGGTGACAAAGCCGGTGACGTAAAAGATGCTTCATTAAAAGCATCACCATCACTTCGTGGAGTTGTAATTGACAAAAAACTATTCTCTAGAAGTATAAAAGACAAGAGAAGAAGATCACAAGATAAAGCAATTATAGATAGTATTGAAGCAGAATTTCAGACAAAGTTTGATGAATTGCGAGAAAAATTACTAGAAAAACTATATGCTTTATTAGACGGTAAAACATCTCAAGGTGTCTTCAATGATTTGAATGAAGAAGTAATCAAAAAAGGAATTAAATACTCCAAAAAAGCACTCTCAAGTGTAGAAGATTATTTGAACCTTACAGGTGCAGAAAGTATTTGGGTAGTGGACGATGAAAAAAATGACCAAGTAAAAGAATTACTTCACAACTACAAAATCAAGTACAATGATTTACAAGGAGCGTTAAACCGAGAAAGATTCACAATTTCAGTTGGAGATGAACTACCTGCAGGAATTGTGAAACTAGCCAAAATCTACATTGCCAAAAAACGTAAGTTAAAAGTAGGTGATAAGATGGCAGGTCGTCACGGAAACAAAGGTATTGTTTCACGAATTGTTCGTGATGAGGATATGCCATTCTTGGAAGACGGAACACCGGTTGACATTGTATTGAACCCATTAGGAGTACCATCCCGTATGAATATCGGACAAATTTTCGAAACCGTACTTGGGTGGGCAGGAATGAAATTGGGGCAAAAATATGCAACACCAATTTTTGATGGAGCAGGAATTGAGCAAATCAATGACTTGACAGAACAAGCGGGATTACCAAAGTTCGGAACAACATATTTATATGATGGAGGAACTGGAGAACGATTTGCGCAAAAAGCAACCGTTGGAGTAATTTATATGTTGAAATTAGGTCATATGGTAGATGACAAAATGCACTCACGTTCCATCGGACCATACTCTTTGATTACACAGCAACCACTAGGTGGTAAAGCACAATTTGGTGGACAGCGATTTGGAGAGATGGAAGTTTGGGCATTAGAAGCATTCGGTGCATCAAACATCCTTCGTGAAATCTTGACAGTTAAATCTGACGACGTGATTGGTAGAGCAAAAACCTATGAATCCATCGTAAAAGGAGAGCCAATGCCGGAACCGGGAATACCAGAGTCATTTAACGTATTGTTACATGAATTACAAGGTCTTGGATTAGACATAAATTTAGAAGAATAAATCTAATTGGTTGAAAGTCTAAGGAACAATGTACAAAGTTGCATTGAACCTTAAACTTGAACCTTGAAACAAAATTGAATATGTCAACAAAAAATAAAACAAGTAAATTTTCAAAAATCCGTATTGGGTTAGCATCTCCTGAATCTATTTTACAGGAATCAAGAGGTGAAGTTCTAAAGCCTGAAACGATTAATTATAGAACCCACAAGCCAGAACGTGACGGTCTATTTTGTGAGCGAATTTTTGGTCCTGTAAAAGACTATGAATGTGCCTGTGGAAAATACAAACGTATCCGATACAAAGGAATCGTTTGTGACCGTTGTGGTGTAGAAGTAACCGAAAAGAAAGTACGTCGCGAAAGAATCGGACACATCAATTTAGTAGTGCCGGTAGCACATATTTGGTATTTCCGTTCACTTCCAAACAAAATCGGTTACGTATTAGGTATGCCATCCAAAAAGTTGGATATGGTGATTTACTACGAACGCTATGTAGTCATTCAGCCGGGTCTAGCCAAAGCACCAGAAGGAGGTGAATTGGAAAGACTAGACTTCCTGACAGAAGAAGAATATTTGGATATTTTGGAGGAGCTTCCACAAAATAATCAATATTTGGAAGATACAGACCCCAATAAATTTATAGCAAAAATGGGTGCTGAAGCATTAGAGGAATTGTTAAAACGTATTGATTTAGATGAACTATCATACGAATTACGTCACAAAGCACACAACGAAACCTCTAAACAAAGAAGAACAGAAGCATTAAAAAGACTTCAAGTAGTTGAGTCTTTGAGAGAATCAAATATGCACCATGTAAACCGTCCGGAGTGGATGATAATGCGTGTAGTTCCGGTTATTCCACCAGAATTACGTCCATTGGTTCCACTTGATGGTGGGCGTTTTGCAACCTCTGATTTAAACGATTTATACCGTCGTGTAATTATCCGAAATAACCGTTTGAAACGATTGATGGAAATCAAAGCACCGGAAGTAATTTTACGAAATGAAAAACGTATGTTACAAGAATCAGTTGATTCCTTGTTTGACAATACGCGTAAAGCATCTGCAGTAAAAGCAGACGGTAACCGTCCTTTAAAATCCCTTTCAGATTCATTAAAAGGAAAACAAGGTCGATTCCGTCAAAACTTATTAGGAAAACGTGTAGATTATTCAGCACGTTCAGTAATTGTCGTAGGACCAAGTTTGAAATTATACGAATGTGGATTGCCAAAAGACATGGCAGCCGAACTTTACAAACCATTCATCGTTCGAAAATTAATCGAAAGAGGAATTGTAAAAACGGTAAAATCTGCAAAGAAAATTATTGACAGAAAAGAACCCGTAGTTTGGGATATTTTAGAAAATGTACTAAAAGGACATCCGGTATTGCTTAACCGTGCACCAACGTTGCACCGTTTGGGGATTCAGGCATTTCAACCAAAACTGATTGAAGGAAAAGCAATCCAATTGCATCCGTTAGTTTGTACGGCGTTTAACGCTGACTTTGACGGTGACCAGATGGCAGTACACTTACCTTTAGGACCGGAAGCAATCTTGGAAGCACAGCTTTTGATGTTGGCTTCACAAAATATTTTAAACCCTGCAAATGGTTCACCGATTACGGTACCATCACAAGACATGGTTTTAGGTCTTTATTACATGACCAAAGCGAAATCAACGGCAAAAGGTTCAGGAATTACATTCTATTCAGCAGAAGAGGTAGAAATCGCATTTAACGAAAAAACGGTTGAATTGAACTCTGTAATTAAGGTGAAATCAATTGTTCGTGAAAATGATGAAATGGTTGAAAAAATGATTGAAACAACGGTGGGACGTGTGTTATTCAATCAAATCGTACCAAATGAAGTAGGATATGTAAATGAAGTACTGACAAAAAAATCGTTGAGGACTATTATCAATAATATTTTGAAAATCACCGACTTCCCAACAACTGCAGCATTCCTTGATAAAATGAAAGATCTTGGATTCAAAAATGCATTTGAAGGAGGATTGTCATTTAGTTTAGGAGATATTTTGATTCCTGATCAGAAAAAAGATTTGATTGCAGATGCAATTAATCAAGTAGAAGGGATTAAGTCAAACTATAACATGGGGTTGATTACCAATAATGAACGTTACAACCAAGTAATTGATGTTTGGACCAATACCAATGCCACATTGACAGAAATTGTGATGAAGCGTATGACTGAAGACCAAGAAGGATTTAACTCAGTTTATATGATGCTTGATTCCGGAGCTCGTGGTTCCAAAGAGCAAATTCGTCAGTTGTCTGGTATGCGTGGATTGATGGCAAAACCACAAAAAGCAGGTTCATCAGGTGGAGAAATCATTGAAAACCCAATTGTATCAAACTTCCGTGAAGGACTTTCCATTTTGGAGTACTTTATTTCAACACACGGTGCACGTAAAGGTCTAGCAGATACCGCTTTGAAAACAGCGGATGCCGGATATTTAACTCGTCGTTTGGTTGATGTTGCACAAGATGTCATTGTGATGGAAGAAGATTGTGGAACACTAAGAGGAATTGAAGTTTCTGCCTTGAAGAAAAATGAAGAAATCGTAGAAGATTTGGCTTCAAGAATTTTGGGTAGAACAACCTTGCATGATATTTACAATCACGATACCGGAGAGAAAATTATTTCAGCAGATGAAATTATCACTGAAGAAACTGCCGGTGCAATTGAAGAAGCCGGAATAGAAATGGTAGAAGTACGTTCGCCATTGACGTGTGAAGCGAAAACAGGTATTTGTACTTCATGTTACGGGCGTAATTTAGCAACTGGTAAAAAAGTTCAAAAAGGAGAAGCTGTGGGAGTAGTTGCTGCACAGTCTATTGGTGAACCGGGTACACAGTTAACACTTCGTACATTCCACGTTGGGGGTACGGCGGGTAATGTTTCAGAACAATCTTCTTTGGTTGCAAAAGCAGATGGTACGGTAGAGTTTGAAGATTTGAGAACGGTAAAAGGAGAAGATGAAACCGGACAAGAGGCGGATGTAGTTGTATCACGTTCTACAGAGATGAAACTGATTGATGCAGATGGAAATGTACGTATGACCAATAATATTTCTTATGGTTCCATTCTAAAAGTAAAAGATGGTAAAAAAGTATCAAAAGGAGATGTTATTACAAGTTGGGATCCGTACAATGGGGTAATCATTGCAGAGTCTGCCGGAAAAGTAGAGTACGAAAATATAGAACAAGGTATAACTTTCCAATTAGAGATTGACGAACAAACCGGGTTTCAAGAAAAAGTAATTTCAGAATCTCGAAACAAAAAGCTCATTCCAACTTTGAAGGTGCAAGTTACCGGAGGAGAAGAAAAATCCTATAACTTACCGGTTGGAGCACACTTGATTGTAGATGATGGTGAGAAAATTAAAGCTGGTAAAGTATTGGTGAAAATTCCACGTCGTTCTGCAAAAGCAGGAGATATTACAGGAGGTTTACCACGTGTTACCGAGTTGTTCGAAGCACGAAACCCATCGAATCCTGCCGTAGTTTCTGAAATTGACGGAGTTGTTTCGTTTGGTAAAATAAAACGAGGTAACCGTGAAATAATTGTGGAGGCTAAGACGGGAGAAGTTTCTAAATATTTAGTAAAATTATCCAATCAGATTTTGGTTCAAGAAAACGACTTTGTACGTGCAGGTATGCCATTGTCAGACGGAGCAATTACACCGGAAGATATTTTGAAAATAAAAGGACCAACTGCCGTTCAAGAGTATTTGGTAAATGAAATTCAGGAAGTTTATCGTTTACAAGGAGTGAAGATTGATGATAAACATTTTGAAATCATTGTTCGTCAGATGATGCGTAAAGTTCGAATTGTAGATTCAGGAGATACCCGATTCCTAGAAGATAGTTTAGAGCATAAAGCTGATTTCTTAGAAGAAAATGATAGAATTTTTGGTATGAAAGTCGTAGAAGAAGCCGGAGATAGTGATAATTTGAAACCGGGGCAGATCATTTCTTCAAGAGATTTACGTGACGAAAACTCCAAATTGAAACGTGAAGACAAAAACTTGGTAACAGCAAGAGATGCGATGCCGGCAACAGCAGAGCCAATATTGCAAGGTATCACAAGAGCTTCACTTCAAACGAAATCGTTTATGTCAGCAGCATCTTTCCAGGAAACAACCAAAGTACTAAACGAAGCAGCTGTTTCAGGAAAACAAGATACTTTGAACGGATTGAAAGAAAACGTAATTGTGGGTCACTTAATTCCGGCGGGTACCGGTCTAAAAGAGTACCAATCAATTATTGTAGGTTCTAACAAGGAGTATGAAGAATTAGTAAGCGCAAAATCAGTATTATAATGGCAGAGGAAAAGAAGAATATTGATATAGAAATCAATGATCAAGTAGCTGAAGGGGTTTATTCGAACTTAGCGGTTATTAATCATTCACCAAGTGAATTTATTGTTGATTTCATACAAATGATGCCAGGTGTACCAAAGGCGCGTGTAAAGTCAAGAATCGTTTTGACTCCACAACATGTAAAACGTTTAGCACATACTATGTTGGAAAATATTTCTCGTTTTGAAAGTCAATTTGGAGAAATAAAAGAACACCAGCCACCGGGAATGCCTATGAGTTTTGGACCTCCGGGTGAAGCGTAAGTTATTGTAAAAAAATGATAACTTGAAATAAATTTAAAAAACCGCCTTCGAAAGAAAGCGGTTTTTTTATAGAAATTTCAATAATAAAAAATAGCGAAATTTCTTTTGAAATTCCACTATTTTTTAAGTAGTAAAAAAAACTATTCCTCTAAGGCATCTAATCTTTTTTGTAATGATTCAATCACTACTTGTTGCTCTTTCACAGCGTTTAACAATATTTTGGTTAAGGCAGACTCATTTAAAAGAATAAAAACAGATTAGTTATAGCCTCTAGAGTGGTGATATTTTTTTGCCGAATTTCATCATTATCATTAAAATAATTAGCTTTGTGCAAACAAACAAAACAAAAATATGGCTGACTACAAATTAATACTACCAGCAATGGGAGAAGGAGTGATGGAAG
>JBKEAG010000016.1:0-15031 GCA_047972025.1 Moheibacter sp. | reverse complement strand
GGAAAGTCATGATAATGAATAGATAATTTTGCATAAGATTTTTCATGAAATTAGACCACAAATATAAGTAGAGTTATTAATTATTTCCGAAAATAAACTTCTCTAATTTGATTTCTATTTCTAAATATTAGAGGACATAGATTAAAAACAATAGTTAGCAATTGATTTTGTGGAAGTTTGACAAATAAATTATTTAGAAACGTTTTAAATTGAGTGAAATGATAAACTTCATTATAAATTCTTTATGATATTATTAAGGTTTGAGCCTATTTTTGTGCAGTTAAAAAAGTAAATTTTTAACATTATGTAACCGAATTCAATGTTTAGTAAATGAAGGCACGACTACTTTACAAAATGCAATTTTTGAATATAGCTATACTTTTGGCTTTGTTCTCTTTTTCCTATTCTCAAGATGAAATCTCAGGTGATGGCGTAAATGGACTCGAGTTATTCGAAGCAAACTGTACGGCATGTCACCAAATAGATGGGCAGCTAATTGGTCCGGAAATGAGAAATGTAGTTACTCGTGTTCAAGAAGATGGAGGCGTTGGTAGAGAATGGTTGCATGCTTGGATTAAAGATAGTAAGGCACTTCGTGAAACAGGTGATAAATATGCAAATGAAGTTTATGAAAAGTTTAACCGTCAGGAAATGATGGCATTTTCGGCTTTGAGTGAACAAGATATTGATGACATATTAGTCTATACAACTGATCCAGAAGGGGCGGTAGAAGTAGCAAAGGCAGCTGCTGAAGCTGAAGAGGCTGCAGCAAAGGCATCAAAATCTAGCGGTGGGTCTACAACAGGAATAGTACTAACAGGATTTTTGATTATAGCTGTTTTACTGATTTGGGTCTTGATTAGATTAAATACATTATCAAAGTTAAGCCGAGTAAAAGGATTGTCTCCAGAAGAAGAAATCAAAAGCTTTTCAGATTTCACTCAGAAGTATAACAAAATATATAAATTGTCTTTAATAGTATTGACTTTTATAGCACTATTTGGATTATGGAAATTTATGATTGGAATAGGTGTTGATAAGGGGTACGAACCAGAACAGCCTATATATTTCTCACACCAAATACATACAGGAGTACAAGGGATTGATTGTCAATTATGCCACAGTAGTGCAAAATACGGAAAAGTATCAGGGATTCCATCACCTAACATGTGTATGAATTGTCATAAAACAATCAAAGAATATAAAGGAGACTTCTATGAGGAACATCTAGTAGAAAGTGGGGAATTTGAAAGCGGTTCCAAGGTAAAAGAATTTTATACAGGTGAAATCCAAAAAATGTATAAAGCCATCGGATGGGATTCGGAAAGCCGTACATATACGGGTGAACAAAAACCAATCGAATGGGTACGAATACATAATATGCCGGATTTTGTTTACTTTAATCATGCTCAGCATGTCGTAGCAGGTGAGAATGCAATTTTAAATGCAATAAAAGAAGGAACTATACCGAATGCGGAAGAATTAGACTTACCAGATAACAGTCAGGTTTGTTTTGCTTGTCATGGAGATGTGACTAAAATGAGTGAAGTGAAAATGGCAAATGACTTCACTATGGGATGGTGTATAGAATGTCATAGAACAACAGAAGTTGATATGTCAAACGAATATAACAGCGAATACTATGCTGAATTACATGAAAAACTGAAAAAAGAGTATGGTGAAGATACAAAAATCACCGTTGATGCAATTGGAGGTTTGGAATGTGGAAAATGTCATTATTAAAAATTAATTAAGAGGTATAAATGGCTTCTAAGAAAACATATTGGAGAAGTGTCGAAGAGTTAAATAATAAAGATTTAACAGAGAAATTAGCGTCCAATGAATTTGCTGAAGAAATCCCCGTAGAAGATTTTCTAGGGAACAGCAAGGCAATGGAGGGAACACAAACTTCTCGGCGAGACTTTTTAAAGTTATTGGGATTTAGCACAGCAGCAGTAACATTGGCAGCTTGTGAAGCACCTGTAGTCAAATCAATCCCCTATGTAGTAAAACCAGATGATATAACTCCAGGAGTACCAACTTGGTATGCTTCTACGGTTTTTGATGGTTATGACTATGCAAATGTATTGGTAAAGACTAGAGAAGGTCGTCCTATAAGAATTAATGCAAATAAAACGGCTAAGTATTTTGGAACAACAAATGCTAGAGTACAAGCATCCGTTTTATCACTGTATGATTCGGATAAAGTTCGTGGACCACTATCAAAAGGAGAGAAAGAGTTAGCGCCTACATCTTGGGAGAAATTAGATCAACAAATATTAGCAAAGCTAAAAGCTGTTGGAGGTAAAAAAGTTATAATTTTAACATCTTCTTTACCAAGCCCCTCTACCAAAAAAGTAATTGAAAACTTCAAAGCAAGTTATCCAACCGCTGAACATGTAGTTTATGATGCGGTGAATTATTCTCCGGCTTTAGATGCTGCAGAAGAAATGTTTGGGCAGCGAGTACTCCCATTTTATGATATAAAAAAATCAGAATTAGTAGTATCTTTCAATGCAGATTTTTTAGGAGATTATAATGGGGGAGGTTTTGAGGATGGTTACGGCATAGCTCGAAAGCCAGGAAAAAACATGCTTCGTCATATTCAAGTAGAAAGTAATCTTTCACTAACCGGAGCAAATGCAGATACTCGATTTCCACTAAAACAGACTGATGTACTAAAAACATTGGCTGAGGTATATAAAGGACTAACCTCAAGTACGAATGATAAGATAGCATCTACCATTGTAAAAGAAATAAAAGCCAAAGGAAATAAAGCAGTTGTTTTAGCTGATGGAAATAAAGAAGCATATACATTATGTTATGCAATTAACCAGTTAATTAACTCAGAAGCAGTTTCTAAAACAAGGGTGACTCTACTCAAAGAATCAAATGATAGATTATTTGAACAATTTTTGACAGATGCAAAGTCAGGAAATGTTGGAGCATTATTTATGTTCCAAGCAAACCCAATTTACAATCATCCAAAATCAAAAGACATTACTACTGCTTTCAGTAAAATAGGATTGAAAGTAGCTATGTCTGAAAAGCTAGATGAAACAGCAGAGTTAGCAGATTTTATAGCTCCTGTACCACACTTTTTAGAAGCATGGAATGATATAAATCCGGCAACAGGTATTTATACATTGCAACAACCTACAATTCAACGAATTTTTGATACACGACAATTTCAAGATTCATTGTTAACATGGGCAGAAGGAAATGCAACAACTACAGAAGCTGTAGCACCATTAGTAGTGTCAGATGACCCTAACAAAGTAGAATTGGTATTGCCAAAGACAACTTATCAACAGCCAGCAACAGCATACTATAAATTTTTAAAGTCAAATTGGGAAGCTACAATTTTACCACAATTGGGATATACTTTCAACCAAGCATTGTACAATGGTTATAATGAATCAGTAGAAAGTATAAATTTAGTAATGGTAGGAAGTGTTAATACAGCTGTAAATAAATTAAGCATAGCAAAGGCTTCTGAATGGGAGATACAATTATATACAAAAAGTGGAATGGGAGATGGTACACAGTCAAATAATCCTTGGCTACAAGAATTACCAGATCCGATTACAAGAGCATCATGGGACAATTATGTAACATTAAATCCAAATGATGCAGCAACTTTTAATATAGAAATTTCTGAGAATGCAAATGTTAAAAATGGACGTATGCAGTTTGATGGAGATTATGTGAATATCACAGCCAATGGTGTGACTATAGAAAATGTACCTGTGTTTATTCAACCAGGACAAGCGCTGGGGACAGTAGGATTAGCATTAGGCTATGGGCGAACCAAGGGAGGGAAAGTAAGTAATAATGTTGGTGTAAACGCATACCCAATTTATGCAGGTGGAAATACAAGTATTTCTAAAGTGAAAATTGCCCGAACTAAAGAAGGAGAAAAGCATGAATTTGCATGTATGCAGATGCAGAATACATTAATGGGACGTTATGAAATAGCACGTCAAGCGAGTTTAGCAGATTTTCTAAATAAACCAGCAGAAGAATGGAATGAGCCGGCAGTTATGCCAACTTGGAGAGGGGATTCACCAGTAGGAGAAGTAGATATTTGGCGTTCATTTGACCGTTCAGTAGGACCTCACTTTAACTTATCAGTTGATTTAAATGCTTGTACAGGATGTGGAGCTTGTATCATTGCTTGTCAAGCAGAAAATAACACAGCTGTTGTAGGAAAAGATGAAATGAGAATGTCACGTGATATGTATTGGTTAAGAATTGACCGATATTATTCTGATACAACAGACAATACATTAACACAAAAGGTAGCATTAGAAGACGATTTGATAGAAGCTGAACAATACAGACTTCTCATCAAACCAGAGGCAGAGAATCCAGATGTTATATTCCAGCCTATGATGTGTCAGCACTGTAATCATGCACCATGTGAAACAGTATGTCCAGTAGCAGCAACTTCACACGGTCGCCAAGGACAAAATATGATGGCATATAACCGATGTGTAGGAACTCGTTACTGTGCGAATAACTGCCCGTATAAAGTAAGACGATTCAATTGGTTTGATTATGCGTTAAATGATAAATTTGACTTCAATATGAACGATGATTTAGGTCGTATGGTTCTGAATCCGGATGTGGTTGTTCGTACAAGAGGAGTTATGGAAAAGTGTTCATTCTGTATTCAAGAAACACAAGCAACAATTCTAAAAGCAAAGAAAGAAGGTCGTAAAGTTACAGATGAAGAATTTAAAGATTCATGTGCTTGTGCAGCTGCTTGTGGTACAGGGGCTATGGTCTTTGGTGATGTCAATGATAAAGAGAGTGATGTGAAAGCATTAAGTGAAAGTAATCGCTCATATGTAGTATTAGAAGAAATTGGGACCAAGCCAAACGTATTCTATCACGTAAAGGTAAAAAATAGAAAAGAACAAGCTTAAGTTTAATAAAGAAATAAGTAATAAAGAAATATGTCACATTACGAATCACCGGTTAGAAAGCCCTTAATCATAGGACACAAAACCTACCATGATATTACGGTGGACATTGCACGACCGATTGAAAGCAAATCAGGAAAACTATGGTGGTTAGCCTTTAGTATAGCTATGGTAACGTTCTTATTTGGACTTGGGTGTATAGCTTATACAATTGGGACAGGTATAGGTGTTTGGGGTCTTAATAGAACAATTGGATGGGCATGGGATATTACCAATTTTGTATGGTGGGTAGGTATTGGTCACGCCGGAACCTTAATTTCCGCAGTACTGTTACTATTCCGTCAAAAATGGAGAATGTCCATTAACCGTTCCGCTGAGGCAATGACTATTTTTGCCGTTGTCCAAGCAGCATTATTTCCAGTAATTCACATGGGTCGTCCGTGGGTAGGTTATTGGGTATTCCCAATTCCAAATAACTTCGGTTCATTTTGGGTAAACTTTAACTCACCACTGCTTTGGGACGTATTTGCAATATCAACTTATTTTTCAGTATCCGTTGTGTTTTGGTATATGGGACTGATTCCTGATTTTGCCATGATTCGTGACCGTGCAAAGAAACCTTTCTCAAAGAAAATTTATGGAATCCTAAGTATGGGATGGGGAGGAAAAGCAAAGCATTGGCAAAGACATGAAGAATTATCCTTGGTATTGGCAGGGCTTTGTACTCCATTAGTATTCTCTGTACACACTATTGTATCCTTTGACTTTGCAACATCAGTGATTAAGGGTTGGCACTCAACTGTTTATCCACCTTATTTTGTAGCAGGAGCAATTTTCTCAGGATTTGCAATGGTACAGACATTATTAAGTGTTATGCGTAAAGTAATGCACTTAGAAGACTATATAACAAGAGGTCATATCGAATTAATGAATATCGTAATTATCGTAACTGGAGGTATGGTTGCAGTAGCTTATGCCACAGAGTTTTGGGTAGGTTGGTATTCAGGTAGTCGCTATGAAGATTTTACATATTTTTCTCCCGGAGCAGCAGTTGGGCCTTATTGGTGGGCATTTTGGGCATTGATATTATGTAATGTATTAATTCCGGGGCTATTATGGTTTAGAAAAATTAGAAGAAGTTTCTTTTGGACATTTGTTATATCCATTGTGGTAAATACGGGAATGTGGTTCGAGCGATTTGATATTATTGTAATTAATATATCGCGTGATTATTTACCAGGTGGTTGGACAATGTTCATCCCTTCAATTATTGATGTGGGAATATTTATTGGAACAATTGGATTCTTCTTTGTGTTATTTTTATTGTACTCACGTACATTCCCTGTAATAGCACAAGCAGAGTTAAAAACAATTTTAAAATCATCAGGAGAAAGTTATAAAAAACATCATACAGAAGACGATCATCATCATGAGCACTAAAACAATATATGGCCTTTACGGTGACGATGACGATTTATTGAAAGCAGTAAAGTCATTCAATAAAGAGGGTATCACCATAAAAGAAGTTTATACACCATTTCCTGTTCATGGATTGGACAAGGCATTAGGTTTAAAGAAAACACGAATATCTGATATTGCATTTTTCTATGGATTATACGGTGTAACCTTGGCATCTATAGTTACGTGGTTTATGATGAATCATGACTGGCCACAAGATATTGGAGGAAAACCTGCTTTTACATGGGGTGAAAATATGCCGGCATTTGTACCTATTATGTTTGAATTAACTGTATTTTGTGCGGCACACTTAATGTCTTTGACTTTTCTGGTACGTAACAGATTGTATCCAGGAGCAAGTGCTCAAAATCCGGATCCAAGAACTACAGATGATAAGTTTTTGATGGAAATAGAGTCCAATGATATAGATAAAGTGAAAGAGGCTTTTATAAACACAGGAGCAGAAGAAGTAACGGTAAGAGATTTAACATCGGCATAATAAGAATAAAATGAAAAGAGGATTAGTCTATATATTACTAGTAGGAATAGTATTTTCTCTAGGAGCATGCTCAGACAAAAAGAGAAGTCCAAGTATTGTGTTTATGCCCGATATGTACTATCCGGTAGCTTATGACCCTTATATGGAAGCAGATTTTGGGTATTGGCCAGAAAGAACTCAGGGTAAATCAGAAATTCCATTGTTTGCAAATCATAGAAATATGACAGCATTATGGCCAGCAGAAGGAACAGTTGCCAGAACAGATGAGCAAATGATATTACCTTGGGAATTTGAAAATACTTTAGAGGGATATAATCAATCTAAGTCAGTGGTAACGTCACCACTAAATCCTGCAAATAAAAGAGCAGATTTAAAAAAAGGTGAAAAATTATATAATCAGGCTTGTGCAGTATGTCATGGAGTAGATGGTGATGGAAAGGGTACAATTGTGAAAAGTAAAGCATATTCAGGGGTTCCGACTTATGCAGAAAGAGAAGTAACAATAGGCTCTGTTTATCACGTGATTATGTACGGTAAAAATGCAATGGGTTCATATTCTTCTCAACTTTCACCAGTTGATCGTTGGAGAGTAGCTGAATATGTAATGAATATGAGAGCTAAAAGTATGCCGGCAGTACCGGTAGCTTCAGCAGAAACAGAATCAAATAATCAATAATAAAGGAAAGAAGTATCATGCAGTATAAATTTTCCCCAAGATTAAAAATAGCATCGCTTGTACTAATTGTAGTAGGAGCATTGGTTTATAGTATTGGTTTATACCTGAATTTTCAAGATAAAGCTGATCCTCATTTTATTGAAAGTTTAGTAAAAGAAAATCCTCAGCAGTTTTATGGAGATTATCAAACAGCTGAATTTCAAAAAATTAACCATACTCCGGAAGAACATGAGGCACACATGCACCATTTAGAAAATCAGTTGGCAAATCGTCCGTGGGCAGCATGGCTAGTTCCTTCTTATTTAGCATTGGGAATCGCAGGAGCAGCATTATTTTTCTTATGTGTACAATTTGTTGCAAATGCAGGCTGGTCTATGGTCATCACACGTGTGATGGAAGGAATAGCCTCTTATATTCCCATAGGAGGAGTTTTGGTATTAATCGTCATTATAGGGGCAGTTTTACATGGAAATCATCTTTATCACTGGATGGATCCTTCTTTAGTTGACTTAGATAGTCCAAATTATGACAAATATATTGCAACCAAAGAGAAGATATGGTTGAATACGCCGAGTTGGTTAATACGAGGAGTTCTTTATGTTATTCTATGGTCTGTATTCATGGTTTGGATTAAGAAAACAACTAAAAAATTAGATGATTCAAATGGAGATCGTAAAGTATATTCACAGCTTTATACACGCTCAGTATTATTTATTGCGGTATTTGCATTAACTACACCTGCCATGGCTTGGGACTGGATTATGTCACTTGACCCACACTGGTACTCAACCTTATTTATGTGGTATGGAATGGTGAGTTATTTAGTTGTTTCCGTAGCCATTATGGCAATGATTTCTATTTATTTGAAACGAAAAGGCTCATTACCATTGTATAATGATAATCACCAACATGATTTAGCGAAATATATGTTTGGATTTAGCTTATTATGGACTTATTTATGGTTTTCACAGTATATGTTGCAGTGGTATGCAAATATACCGGAAGAAGTACAATACTTTCAGCAGCGTATGGCACAATATCCTGGATATTTTTGGATGTTAGCAGCTAACTTCCTTGCCGTATTTTTGATTATGATTAGTTCATCAATTAAAAGAAAATGGATTGTTGTATTTGTAATGGGAATTGTGATAATTCTAGGACACTATTGGGACTTCTATAACCAAATTATGCCGGCAGCAGTAGGAGCTTTCCATGATTTTGGATTCTTAGAAATAGGAGCTTTACTACTTATAGCAGGAGTATTTACTTATGTGGTATTTAATGCGATTAGTAAACTAAACTTAGAAGCAAAAGGACATCCTTACTTCCATGAATCAAAGATTTACGAATATCCATTCTAAAAATATAATATTTACAATAGAAAAAGAGAGTTCAGTATTGGATTCTCTTTTTTTATTTGAACTGATCTCCAAGTCTCAAATTCCAAATCGTTTTTGTTCTATCTCCAAATGATTTTTCAGTGGGTTCAAAAATGATTTGTTGTGTAAGTTGAGTTGATTTTCCATTTAACTCAACCTCAAAATAATTTCCCCATTCATTTAGTCCTATATCTTCAGAACTACTAGGTGATTTTACTATGAATTGATAATTTTTATACTCAATTTTTTGAAGAAATAAATTAAGTTTTATAGTTGGGAATTCATGATGTGTAATATCAACTAAATTGATTTCATTTTTGGTCAAAGAGTAAATATTTTGAATGATTTGTTTTTTCAAATTCTCATCAGATTCTGTGGAGTAGAGTGATAGATATTCATAAAACTCAATAATTTTATTTTGTGAATTTTGCTGGTAAGATAGTATATTACGTTCAGAGAACTCCATTCTAATTTCCTTTTGTGCCTGGAGACTATTTTGCCCAAAAGTAAGTCCGGACAGCATGATCAACATGGTTAAACTGATTTTCTTTAATTTCATAATTGTAGGACTCGGATAAACGTAATTTTCTTTTTCTCATTTGTTTCCAGATGGATGATTTTCATTTTTCGTGTTTCTGAGGTTGGAATAATCAGTTTCTCTGAAAATTCTTTTTTATTGAGATACTCTGCTCCTAGATTTTCTTTTGTTAATACAATGACTTCTAGACTGTCGGCTAATATTTTATTCAACTTTTCTTTACGTGACTCCCAATCTTTTAAATCAGAATCTATAAATGTCTTTAGTACCAAAGCATAATCTTCCGGTTTTATCAAAATTTCACTTTTTGACTCGTTAATCTGAACCTCTTGCTTTTCAAAATATGGACTTTCAATGATGATCAACTCATCATTTTCACTAACCTCAATTTTAGAGCCAATAACCTCTACGGTTTCCTTTACACTATCTTTTACAGTATAAATATCAATCTCTTCTAAATTTACAGGTGCTTTTGTAAACTCATTTTTTAGAGAAATTGTTTTAGAATTGAATTTAGGCTGTATTGGAAATAAATAAACCCCTGCGCTTATTAATCCTAAAATTACTATCAAAAAGCCAATCCATTTATAATATTTCTTAGAACTATTTCTGAAATTGGTTTCTTTATTTTGGTGTTTAAATATAAATTCATTCCAATCACTATATCCTACAAATTTTGAGAATATATCCAACATATCTTTTCTTGGAAGTCTATCATTTGTTTTGGGCTTTAAATGTGTATAAATCCACTTCTCACTTACACGTTCGTTTAATTGAATTTCAATAAGATCAATTAATTGTCGAATATCATTTGAACTAAAATTTCTCCAATTTCCTTGAAAATAGGGATAGTTCTTTCGGTATTCTATCAGAACCTTATTCTTTAATTCCAAAAAAAGGATGAGTTCGTTCATTTTATCTATTCAAAAGTACTATACACAGAGCTATTTTTCTACTGTAAAACTACTGTAAATGTAGAGAAAATATTTACAGAAAGAGGAAAGTGGTTGTACAGTAGATTATTTTTTACTTTCAACTAATCTTGTTTCATAATTTTAAAAATTTAGAAAAAATGGAATCAAAAATTTTAACTTTAGTCATATTATTTAGTGCTTTTATTTATGCCCAAGATCGCGTGTCTTCGGGATCGTACTCTATGTTTAAATCAAACGGTTTTGACTCTTCTAACGAAAGAGGAAACCTGAATGAAAGGATGATAATAGTAGAAGACTTTATAAATTATCATAAACATAAAATTCAGATACCATCTGATAGTACTCCTACTTTAAGTATAGATTATGATAATTCTATAGAAGATGATAAAATTATTTTACAAATTGGGTTAGCAACGCCACTTAAAGAACACATTGTAAAATCAGAAGAAGAAGTAAGTATTTCATTGGTGATAGATGAAAGTGGCTCTATGTCAGGAGATAAAATGAAGTTTGTAAAAGAAGCAATTAAAACCTTTGTGAAAGGACTGGATAATGGAGTAACCATTTCTATTGTGACATTTAGTAGTGATACTCAGACAATCCTGAATCCACTAAAAATAGCTAATGATCGCTCAATGATTTATAAAATTATAGACAATATCCAACCATCGGGTTCTACAAATATAAATGCTGGAATGATACAGGGATATGATGAAATTATGAAATCACACAAAAATGGTATGAACTCCCGATTGATTCTTTTGACAGATGGAATGACCAATACGGGTGAAACTGATTTTGAAAAGATTCTAACAAACTCTAAGAAGTATAACAGTAAGGGTATAGAAATTTCAACTGTTGGAGTGGGACAGTCAATTGATTTTGATTTATTGAGAAGTTTGGCTGAAAATGGGCGAGGATCTAACTACTTTATTGGTGAATTAGAACAAGACATTCAGAAAGTTTTTATAACAGAACTAGAAAGTTTACTCTATAATGTTGGAAAAGAATCAAAGATCAGAGTAAAGCTACCGAAAAATTTTTCTATTGAAAAAATTTATGGATATAAGCCACATTTTGTGTCAAAAAATGAAGTTTCAATCAGTTTAGAAAATATGAATATAAATTCCACCCAAGTTATTTTGATGGAAGTAGAATGTGAAAATTGTGCCAATGACAACCTAGAAGTTGAGCTGAACTATTTAAAAGATAAAAAAACTCAAATAGTAAAAAACTCAATAAACTATAAATCAAACAATACAAAATTAACGAATGATGAAATTGTGAAAAACTATTCGATAGCGTTGATGTCAGATGCACTAAAAGAGTATGCAGATGAATTTATAAAAGGAAACCAGCCGAATAAAAATCAAATAAAAAATACAATTCATTTTACAGAAAAATATACGAATACAAAAGATATTGATATAAAACGAATTTATGATTTGCTCAATGACTTAATTTAATAAACTGAAGTGTTTTTTCTTATCTTTAGAAAAAAATAAGACAGATGAAATTCATTTTAGTATTCTTTTTTTCGGTCATCTTTTTTCTTCTTTCATGTCAACCCAAAGAAACGAAAATAGAATACCAAGAAACAGCAAACGTTATCGTTGAAAAAGAAAATCATACAATAAAGTTAGACCAAGCACAGGCTAATCGTCTAGCAAGTCTTCCCCTGAAATGTATGCAAAATGAATACCCCAACAAAACAGGGCAAGTCTTGAGTGATTCAACAGATTTGGGAACACCAAAAGATTTACATCCGGCTTTTTACGGTTGTTTTGACTGGCACTCATCCGTTCATGGACATTGGTCTTTGGTCAAATTACTAAAAGACTTTCCTGATTTAGAAAACAGAGATTCCATTATTTTAAAATTAAAACAAAACATATCAAAGGAAAACATTCAGGCAGAATTGGCATATTTTAATAGAAAGCAAGAATATTCTTACGAACGAATGTACGGTTGGACTTGGCTTCTGAAACTGCAATTGGAATTAGACACCTGGAATACGGATGACGGAAAGGAAATGGCAAAAAACCTACAACCTTTGACGGATTTAATCGTTTTAAGATACATCGAATTTTTACCCAAACTAAATTACCCGATTCGTGTAGGGACACATACCAACTCGGCTTTTGGAATGGCGTTTGCCTATGATTATGCCGTTTATAGCAATCAAGATAATTTAAAAAATACGATTGTTGAAAACGCAAAGCGACTTTATTTCACAGATGAGAATTGTCCCATCAGTTGGGAACCGGATGGCACAGATTTCCTTTCTCCTTGTCTAGAAGAAGTTGACTTGATGGAAAGAGTATTGGAAAGAGAAGACTTTTTGGTATGGACAAGGAAGTTTTTACCCCAACTGAACCAAAATGACTTTCATTTAGAAGTAGCCAAAATTTCAGATCGCCAAGACGGACATTTAGTGCATTTAGACGGACTGAATTTTTCCAGAGCATGGGTTTTCTATCGGTTGGCAAAGAAGTATCCGGCACAATTTAAGCATTTGTATTATGAAGCAGACAAACATATGGAAGCCTCACTTTCAGTAATTACAGACGGGAGCTATGAAGGAGAACATTGGTTAGCCAGTTTTGCATTGTATGCACTTTCAGAAAGATAAAAATCATTTTTTTTTAACCCATGAAAAATCAATACATTTGTGCATTAAAATTTAAAAAATGGCAGTTTTAGTAAACAAAGATTCAAAAATAATTGTACAGGGATTTACCGGTAAAGAAGGGACTTTCCATGCAGAACAAATGATTGATTACGGAACCAACGTTGTTGGAGGGGTAACTCCGGGAAAAGGAGGTACAGAGCATTTAGGAAAACCTGTATTCAATACAGTAGATGACGCAGTGAAAATAGCAGGAGCTGATGTAAGTATTATTTTTGTTCCACCGGCATTTGCTGCCGATGCAATTATGGAAGCTGCCGATGCAGGAATTAAAGTTGTGATTTGTATTACAGAGGGGATTCCGGTAGAAGACATGGTAAAAGCACAAGCCTATGTTGATGATAGAAATGTTACACTCATTGGGCCAAATTGTCCGGGAGTAATTACGGCAGATGAAGCAAAAGTTGGAATTATGCCGGGCTTTGTTTTCAAAAAAGGAAAAGTAGGAATTGTGTCCAAATCAGGAACATTGACTTATGAAGCAGCAGACCAAGTAGTAAAAGCCGGATATGGAATTTCTACAGCAATAGGAATCGGTGGTGACCCGATTATCGGAACTACAACTAAGGAAGCATTGGAATTATTTATAAATGATCCCGATACAGAAGCAGTTGTGATGATAGGTGAAATTGGAGGACAATTAGAGGCCGAAGCAGCAAGATGGTACCAAGCAAGTGGTTCTAAAAAACCTGTAGTTGGATTTATTGCTGGACAAACTGCGCCAAAAGGGCGTACAATGGGACATGCTGGAGCAATTGTAGGAGGTAAAGACGATACAGCCCAGGCCAAAATGGCAATTATGAAAGAGTGTGGAATAAATGTAGTTGATTCACCGGCAGAAATCGGTGTTACCGTAGCCAAAGTGTTAGGATAAAATAATATACAAAAAGAAAAAGTCCAAAAAAAATACTTTTTTGGTTTTTTTACATTTCATTAGTTAAATAATATTTTGTTTATCTTTATAGATTTAAAATAATCAACCAAAATTATGAGAAAATTATTATTAGTAGCTGCGATTTTCTGTTTTCTATTACCAGAAATAGGTCACTCACAAGTTCGCTATGGAGCAAGAGCAAGTGGAAGTATGGCGAATATTACCATTGTTCACTCTACTTCCAAATCAAGGGTCGGTTATCAACTGGGGGGATTTGCTCTAATACCGATTGGTAATAATGATATAGTATTTTTTCAACCAGAAGTTAATTATTCGGCTCAGGGGGAATATAATATGCATCCACGTGAAGACAAGTCAAGATTAAAACAAAAAGTATTTTTGAGCTATATAAATGTACCACTTAATGCTAAAGCCTATGTTTCAGATGCAGTAAGTGACTTTTTTGTAGAATTAGGACCTTATTTAGGTTTTAAAGTAGGAGAGAATGTAGAAAGTTATGACTTTGGTACCGAACCGGATGATGAAGAATTTAATTCTTTTGATTTTGGAGTCAATTTAGGAGTAGGGTTTTCGTTTAACCGTAAAGTGGAACTTTCAGCTCGATACTCATATGGATTAGTTGATATGGTAGAAAATGATACCAAAGATGCAGTAAACCACACCTCCATTCTAAACTTTGGAGTAAGTTATATATTCCAGTAAGAAATAGTAAATGATAAGACAAAAGCTCAGATATTCCTAGGCTTTTAAAATTTTCTAGATCTTTAAAATCAGATCAATAAGTCTATAAAGGTGATTTTTTTAAAAATAGATAGCATCTCACCAAGTGTGTAAAGTTAAAAATATTGAGGGTCGCAACCCTCGATATTTTAGTTTACGTTTTGCTATCCGTGAAGGAGGTAGAACAGTTGGAGCAGGTCAGGTAACAGAAATCCTTGATTAATCACAGATTTCAATAATAAAGAGGGAAGGTGTTTTCGGCTATACTATGCTGAAACACCTTAACTCGCATACGGGCATAGTATAATGGTTAG
>JBKEAG010000113.1:0-3926 GCA_047972025.1 Moheibacter sp. | reverse complement strand
TCTTGCTGGAAGTCTTTTACGAACTCCAGTTCCTCGATACGTTCCTTAAGTTCTTTAATCTCGTCGTTTTTGCCCATACCAGTGTTTTGTTGTACTAAGGTACTGTATTTTCTCAACCAATAGGCAATGGTTGTTCTAGGGAGATCGTATTTTTTGGAAGCTTGAGTGTTGGAGATGTGTCCGGTAAGGATTTGGTCAACGACCAAAAGTTTGGTTTCTAAAGTTGCTTTTTGGTAGCTTTTTTTTCGCCAGTGTTCGTTTTTTGTTTTCATAAGTGACTGTAATTTATGGTTTAATTTTTAGTCAACCTATTTCAGGAAAGTTCAGTTCTACAATTGCCCATAACGGTCTCGTATAACCTCAGTTACGGGTTAATATGCGTTAATTTTCGGTTAAGCACTGACTTTAGCAATTCCGAGTGGATTCGGACGTAGTCGAACCCGCCGTAATTGCGGTTATACATTGTTGTGCAACGTTTTTTTAATCAGTTTTTTTCTTTTTATCAGTAAATAGGAAGTTCCAATACACGCACCGATTCCGAGTGCAAATACAAAAATGTGTTGTTTTCGTATTGAATTTTCCAATTCGTTAATTTCGGTCAGTTTGTTTTTCTTTTCAGTTTCCGTTAATCTGTCAGAGTCAATCTCTACAAATGTCCTGGCGTGGTCAACTTGATATTTGTCGGTAATCATTGTACCCAAAAATCCGATTGCACACAATGGAACTAAAATTATACAAACAATTAAAATGATATAATAAGAAACCTTATTCATTTAATAATTATTTGAAATTTGAATGAGTCCAGTCCAGATTAGCAAAATGAAAATCAAGCAGAAAATTGAAAATGCTCTAAAAAAGTAATGAAATGACGTGAAAATCCATGGCACATTTTCTGTAAGATTTGATTTACGTTTTATTAATCCACGCTTTAAAATCCTAATTAAAATTGGACCTAAAAACCAGAAGAATAAAAATCCACCAAAATAGAATAATGTCAGAATTACTTTTGTTTTCAATTAAGCGTAATTTTTGGTTTAAATGTTGCACAACACCCAAATATACGAAACTTTTATAATTAAGTGCTTTTTTAGGTAAATTTATACAACGAACAAATTATCATATAGTTATGTATATATATTGTAGCGTATTTTGTATATAATATTGTTTTTATTTGTATCTTTATTTAATACAAATTACGCAATGAATCTATCTTCTTATCAATTTAGTTTTGGCTTACATCGTGGTAAATCTGTAATTTTTATTCAGTTTTCATATAGTTTTGCTTTGAAAGAAGCATTGAGACAGAAATTTCCTGCTGCTAAATGGAGTGCTTCTAACAAAAAATGGTATTTGTCTGACTTAAACAATACTAGAAAAATACTAAATTTACCGATTTCAAACGTAGGAGAGAGACTGTTTCAAAAGATTCATCATCAGAATGCAGAGGCACTACGAGCATATATAGATCAACTTTCACTCAAGGCGTATAGTAAAAATACAATTCATGTTTATACTTCAGAGTTTACACATCTTTTGAAATTAATTAAAAATTATCCGGTTCAAGAGTTGACACAAGAAAATTTGAAAAATTATTTTTTATATTGTGTAAAAAAGGAAAAAATAAAAGAGCAGCAACTAAATAGTAGAATTAATGCTGTTAAGTTTTACTTTGAACAGGTTCTCCATCAGCGTAAAATGTTTTTTGATATTCCACGTCCCAAAAAGCCATTAGCATTACCAAAAGTTCTTTCAAAAAAGGAAATAAAACAATTGTTTGATGTCACAAAAAATATAAAACACTTATTGATTTTACAATTATCATACGGTATGGGATTGCGTGTGAGCGAAATCGTAAATTTGAGAGTAGAGGATGTTGATATAGATGAAATGCGAGTTTTCGTGTACAGAGCCAAAGGTAAAAAGGACAGATATACAAATTTACCAAAGTCTGTACTACCACTTTATAGGAAATATTGTGAGATTTATAAACCGGTATATTATCTTTTTGAAGGTGTTTATGGGGGAATTTATTCGACTAGAAGTGTTCAAAATGTATTTAAAAATGCAATGAAAAAAGCAGGAATTAAAAAAACGATTGGAATCCACGGGCTTCGTCATAGCTACGCAACCCATTTATTAGAATTAGGAGCTGACATTCGGTTTATTCAAGATTTAATGGGGCATAACTCAATCAAAACAACTCAGATTTATACACAAATTACTGAAAACTCCCGAAGAAATATACGAAGTCCTTTGGATAATATTATTTAATTAAAATACTCATAATCAATTGTATATTTAATTTAAATCATTTACAAACGAATGTAAATATTTTTCTACCGATTAATTTTTGATAGAATTAAAATATTTGTGACAGAGAATTGAGTGACAACGAATTAAAGACTCATTTCTAAATGTTTAATTAAAAAAATAAATACTATGTCACTAAGAAACAAAGTTACCCTAATCGGTAGAACAGGAAAAGAAGTTGAAATTATCCATTTTGAAAATGGAAATTTGGCAAAAGTAAGTTTAGCAACATCAGATTATTATACCAATGCAAAAGGTGAAAAAGTGGAAGATACGCAGTGGCACAATTTGGTTGCTTATGGAAAAACAGCCGAAATCATGGAGAAATATGTAGAAAAAGGTAGAGAAATAGCCATAGAAGGTAAAATTACCTACCGAAATTATGATGATAAGGAAGGCCAAAGGCGTTATATCACAGAAATTCGGATAGATGAAATTGTTATGCTAGGAGTGAAATAGTTTCTATCTAAAAGTTATTAAAGCCTTTCAAGGTTTCTAAAACCTTGAAAGGCTAATTTGTAATTACTTAATTTATAGATATAAACGTATATTTTGAGAAAATAAATGTTTGCTTTATGGTTGTGTATTGTTGCTTTTACAATTATAAGTGTTTATTTGTTGTGAAAAACTGAATTAAAATTTAGTAAACAACCCAAAAGTAATGTGTAAATTCGTAGTGTGGAAGAAGAGTTTTTAAATAATGAATTGATAGAGCGTTTTGAAAAAATGCTTGAGGAAAAGCAGAGTTACTATTTTGATACAGAGGAGTTTTATGAAATCATCTCTTATTATCTAGATGTAGGTGATTTACCTTTTGCTAAAAAAGCGATTGAGTATGCAGAAGAGCTTTATCCTAGCAGTATGGAAATTCAAATAAAAAGACTGGAATATTTACTTTCAATAGAAAAACTAAAGCCTGCAGCTCAGTTGATAACTGAATTGAAAGAAATAGCTGATAGCGATATGGACTATATAATTTGTGTAGCACGCTTTTGGTCGCTAAAGGGAGTTTCAAAAAAAGCACTTACATACTATAAAAAGGCTTTGGAGTTTGGTGACGATTTGGAATATATATACAACTGTATGGGAAATGAATATCTAAATCTAAAGGATATAGAAAGTGCGCTTTATCATTTTCAAAGGGCATTAGAATTGAATTTAGATGATGATTTTTCATTCTTTTCATGTGTACAGTGTTTTGAAGATTTACGTTTACCCAGAGAGTGCATAGATTTTCTATTGCAGTATATAGAATTACGTCCCTATTCAGAGTTAGCGTGGTCGCAGTTAGGGCAGCAATACATGGCTTTAAAAATCTATGAAGAAGCTCACCGAGCATTTGATTATGCAACATTAATCAATCCAAAAAGTATATTGGCATATACACAAAAAGCAGCTTGTTTAGAAAAATTAGAAGATTTTGAAGAAGCAATTAAAATATATGAAGAAACATTAGAATTAGATGACTCTGCAGCATATACCTATTTGCAAATAGGTCGATGTTATATAAAATTAGGAAAACCGTTTAAAGCACTAAAAGCATTTCACCAATCTTTACACGAAGACCCACAACTTGATCAAAGTTGGGTTGCAACCTCTGATTTATATGAAAGCAT
>JBKEAG010000003.1:0-19766 GCA_047972025.1 Moheibacter sp. | reverse complement strand
ATTTTAGCCGGAATTGTAGAGCCGTTGATTTCTTTGACAGATACCGTTGTAGCGGGGCGCTTACCGAATGAACCAGAAGTTGCATTGGGAGCAATTGGTTTGGTAGCATCTTTTATGTCTGCGATGATTTGGGTCTTTCTTCAAACTTCAAATGCCATTTCAACTATCGTTGCTCAAGGTGTAGGAGCCAAGCAAGTAAAACGATTGCAAAATTTGGTAACGCAAGTTTTGGTATTTAATCTGATTGTAGCATTTCTATTTTCCGTTTTGACCTTTTTATTTGCTTCGCAAATTTTTTCAATTTATGGAGCCAAAAGCGAACTACTTACTACATGTGTTCGTTACTTTAACATACGTGTTTGGGGGTTTCCTTTGACATTGTTGACTTTTACTTTGTTTGGTGTTTTTCAAGGACTGCAAAACACCTCTTGGGCTATGCGTATAAGTATTGTGGGTGGGGTTCTAAATGCAATTTTGGATGTTCTGTTTGTATTTGTATTGGGTTTTGATGTAGAAGGAATTGCTTGGGCAAGTTTGATTTCTCAGATACTTATGTTTGTGTTGGCATTGTCATTTTTCTTTAGTCGCACTCCTTTTAAAATTGGAAAAATTTATCCATTTGATACGCGATTGAAATGGACACTGAGTATGAGTTTTGATTTATTTGTCCGGACACTATCCTTAAATCTTGCATTGTTTCTAGCTTTTAGATTTGCAACGATGTTGGGGGGTGGTGAGAATAGTGATTTTGTTGCTGCACATACACTATTGCT
Organism: Moheibacter sp.; assembly: GCA_047972025.1. GTDB lineage: Bacteria > Bacteroidota > Bacteroidia > Flavobacteriales > Weeksellaceae > Moheibacter. Next base: position 18,993 of record JBKEAG010000003.1, on the reverse strand, counting down.
TCAAATGTGGTTGTTGTCCTCATACTTATTGGATGGCTATGCTCATGCCGGAACGGCAATTTCGGGAAAATTATTGGGTGCAAATGATAGGAAAGGCTTAGTAAGACTTATAAGTCGGTTATTACAAATAATGGTGATGATTGGTTTATTATTAGGAATCATTTATTATTTATTAAATGATTTTCTTGCTGGATTTTTAACGAGTTCAATTCCGGTTCAAAGAATTTTTAAGCAATTATTTTGGTTGGTAGTAATTATGCAACCGATTAATGCAATAGCATTTTTGTTTGATGGTGTTTATAAGGGATTGGGAGAAACTAAGGTATTGCGAAATGTACTTGTAGGAGCAGTTGTATTTGGTTTTATACCCGTTTTAGCTTTGTTCTATAAATTGGATATGGGGATGTTAGGAATTTGGTTGAGCTTTTTGGTATGGATGATTTTCAGGGCAGTTGGGCTATACGGACATTTTAGAATGAGGTTTATAAAACAGGGTAAATAAAAAGAAAAAATATACTTTTTTAGATTCTATTTGTAAGGAATAAAAATTGGTGTATATTTGCAGTCCAAAATTGACTGATCCGGTAGTTCAGCTGGTTAGAATACCTGCCTGTCACGCAGGTGGTCGCGGGTTCGAATCCCGTCCGGATCGCAAAAAGCACTTCATGTTGAAGTGCTTTTTTATTTATATCAATTTTATGTAAGAGCACTTTTTATAAATTCTAAAATAGAAAAAGCCGAAACTTCTAAAGCTTCGGCTTATATATTGAATAAAAGTAATTCTCTCTATTGTGGTTGCTGATTGTCTAGTCTTTCACTACGCACATCATCAATTTCTGCAGCTTTCAGCATAGAAGGAATAAGCTGTTGTGAAATACGTTGCGTTTGTGTTTGATTTAATTGATCAATCAACATAGTAACTTCATCTACTTTTGGAGCAGGGTCTATTGACTTTACATTGATTACATAAACTCCGGTATTTCCACCAATTGCATTTGAAGTTTTACCGGGTTTGAGTCCAAAAGCTGCACCGGCAACTTTAGGTTCTGATCCTTTTCCAGTAATTTGGGCTGAACCAAAAGTTGTTGAAGAGGTTCCTGCAACTGCACCAAAATCTGATATAAATTTGTTTACAGAAGGAGTTGTACCTAATTTTTCATTAATTGTCTTTACCAATTTTTGTTGTACTAAAATTGGTTCAACTTCTGCGCGAACCATTTTAGGCGTAGCAAGTCCTTTTGAAGTTTTTGAAGCAAGGTAAACAATGATTTGGTCATTTTGAGTTGTGGTAAACAAGAAAGAAGTTCCTGGTTCTGTGTTTTTGTTAAAAGCCCATCGTAAAATGTCACTATCCTTTTCATTGCTGAATCCGGTGCTAGGGTCAACTAATGATTGTTGATAATAACGAGATGCGTTTTCAACAGAGTTATAATTAAACCCTTTTTTCTGTGCTAAATTTGCAAATTCATTTAGAGGTTTCCCTTGAACTTCTTGCGCAAAAGTTCGAGCGTCAGAAAAGATTTTATCAGACGTTTCTTGTGAAGGGTTTATTTCCTTTAAAACACTTGCGAATTGGTAACCCATTTGGGTTTTTACACCATCAATTTTGATGATATGGAATCCAAAATTAGATTCTGTTAGGCCAATTTCACCTTTTGTATGACTATTTAAGAACTGCATATATTCTTGTGCCATATTCTGTGCATTTTTACTTACCCAACCTATATTTCCACTTTTAATTTTTGAACCAGAGTCATCAGAGTATTGATTTACTAAATTAACAAAGTTTCCGGCATTAGCCATATCTAGAAGGCTGTCGGCAAGAACTTTGGCTTCCTCTCTTGTTCTGGTAATTGATGGGTTTTGCCCCGCAACAGCTGTTCCTTTGTAAGAGATTAAAATATGACTAGAGTTGATGGAATCAGCAATCTCTTTTGCTTTTGAAATTTTTACTAATTGATAAGCGTTTCCTGTTTTGAAAGGACCTCCTACTGAGCCAACAGCACCTGACATTAAAAAGTCAACATAGTCTTTTGGCAATTGTGCGGCATATTGTTCAACTTCTTTTTTTGTAATGTATTGGTTTACAAAAGGTTTGTCTGAATATTTTGATACATAAATTGAGTCATTTTTTGCTGTGGCAAAAGATGGAATTGTATCGGTAACATTGTTGATTTCGTCGTGGCTGATGCTTGCTGTTAAGTATTTTTGGATTTCTGCTAGTACAGCATCTTGATCTGTTTGTGAAGCTACGGCAGGAAAGAATACATAGTTTAAATCAACAGTTGCTTCTGTTTCGTAGTTTTTTGCATATTTTTTTACATAGGCATTAATTTCATCATCGGTAATTTCAACCTTGAATTTTTTCTTTAAATCTTCATAGGAAGCAAAAGCGTAGTCAATATTTGCATTTTGGATGTTTCCTTCTTGTTGGAATTTAGCTTCAGAAGAAGTGACGGCTGTTCCCATGGTTACTAATTCCATATATTTTTGTTGCAATATATTGGGCTTTGCACTTTCAAAAGTCATCATAAAGTTTTGATAGGCTTGACCTGCACCTTGAACGCCTTTTTCAGCCTGTCCTTTTAATTGACCAACTTGTGTTTTGAGTTGTTCGGCATCACTCATTCCATATTGTTGTGCTAGGTAATTCCAAACCTCTTCATCTCCGACTTCTAATCCTGCATTTTCTGCATGGGATGAAATTAGTTTTTGTGAAATCAAACGATTCCATACTTGTTGTGAAATTTGGTTTTGGGACATATTTTGGCTATTGCCAAGTGCATTTTGTGCGTTGATAAACTCACCGATAGAAATAGACTCGCCATTGACACTTCCCACTTGATTTGGGTCACCTGTAAATAAACGCTTAACAACCGAGTTTTGACTGAATAAGTCACCTGCTAAAAATGCTACCATCGCAACACCAATCACTACAATTAGTAACCAAGTTTTCTTGCGAATTTCTCCTAAAATTGCCATTATAATGTGTCTTTAAATCTTTTTAATACAGTTGGCGAAATTACAACATTTCTCCTAATTTGAAAATGAGAAGATGAGAAAATTTGAAAATGAGAGAATTATAATCCTATAATTTAGGAAAGACCTATTTTTTTTCGTCTTCGTAAAACTTAGTTCCATGATTGTTAAAAAGCATGTATTCACTCAAATCATCTTTTGCCTCTAGACCGTTGTTAGCCTGGAGTGAATCACCTGTTTTACTGATAATATACACAGTGTCTTTTGTGAAAATTTTCCGTTTATTTTTATTCCAGAATAGTTTTTCTGTTTTTAGCGTATCTCCCTTTTCACTAATTACAACTACATCTCCTTGACCTTCATACCAACCTTTCAATTCATTCATTATAGCCCAATTAGCACTAAGATATCCAGGGGAGTCAATAGATTTGTTATAAAAATCCATCTCTAAACCTTTTGGAAATTCTGTATAGGGCGAGTCAGTTGTAGTATATTCCTCGATTAAAGGTGAACGAAGGTTTATTTTAATGAATGCAGAGTCTTTGTAGATTATATGTGCATTTACAAGTGTTCTGCTTGGGAAATTTTTCTTTTTTTCAGATAAATCAATTTCTTCGGGTTGTGTACAACCAACAATGATTGCAAGCAAATAAAATGGTACGTGTTTTTTTTGAAAAGTTAATTTGAAGAGTGTACTACTGAGACTAGCCATTTTAAAAGCATTAGTCAATTACACGTTTTCTAAACCAAATATCATTTAGAGTAAAGCCTATTTTGACATTGGCATAGTTTTCTTTGATAATGTGGGTATTTGCTTTTCCTAATTGTCCTAATTCTACAGCCAAATTTAGCATAGAGGCATCTCTGTCTTTCCCAATAGGAAACCCTAACCCCATAGTCATACCGTATTTTTTTATTCCTGTTTCACCAAATTGCAATGGAGTAGCTTCATAAAATCCTCCTAAACGATAAGTAACTCTATTGAAATAGCTTTTGTAACTATTGAAGTCAGGAATCCAATATCCTCCGGCAGATACTCTAAAACGTGTATCCATGTAATCTCCTTGTTCATGATCTACTGAGTAATCAGCCCAGTCTCCCCAATCTAATTGGGCACCAATCATATAATGCAAGTCTTTTTTATAAGATGCTCCTATAGAAATAGTTTGTGGAAGTTTCATGTCTCCATACACCTTTTTATACTGAAGGGTGTCAATATTATAAGGTTCTAGGCTAATTAAAGAATATGTAGTTGTCATATTTTCAATTTTTGCATTTATTTTTGAACCTAATGTATAAGTTGCACCAATATTAAAGTGTTTATTGGTTCCAATTTTTTTATCATAATGTCCTCCTAATGTAAATTGGAAACCACTTAACTCTGCATTATAAGCATAGTCTGTCAATAAAGCTAATCCTTCTGTTGCAATGATTTGATTTCTGTCAATATCACCAAATAAATAATTAGCACGTAGCCCAAGAGAAAATTCAGGAGTCACATTATAAGACCCCATAACATGAAAAGAGTTTATACCTCCTTTACCCGTAAAGGAGTTTTTGTAAGTTACTTCATCATTTTCAGAAATAACACCTAAATCATAACCTACGGTAGAGTAAGGTTGAAACCCAAAACCCCCACTTGCCTTGGTTCCAATAGGAAATGCAAGTGACACATTGGATATATAAGTTGCACTTTTTTTAGAAACAGCATTTCCATTATCAAACTGGCTCATATGTGTATTTACGCCAAAATCAAATGTTGTGATATTTAAATCTTTATTAGCTGCAGGATTGTAAAAATTAGCACTACCGTTATAAGGGTTAGAAGAAAAGACAGACATTCCGCCCATTCCGGACTGCTCTATGTTATTGTCAAATAGTAGATTCCCTATTCCAAATGCAGAATAAGGTGATGTAGATGTAGATTGAGCATAAAGTTTTGTGCTACATAAGCTGATCATACTAAAAACGATCAATACGTTTTTTATTTTCATGTGAACTTTCTATGATTCAAGGTGCAAATATGATGATTAGATTGGAAACTGCAAAAAAGGATAAAAGAATTGGCTGTTAATGAACTATTAAAGTTTGTTAAACCTAATAGTAAATAAAAAAACCTCTAAAATAATTTTTAGAGGTTTTAGGTAAGTGGTGCCTCCAGGAATCGAACCAGGGACACAAGGATTTTCAGTCCTTTGCTCTACCAACTGAGCTAAGGCACCTACTCATTTGGGAATGCAAATATAGAACTTTTTTCAATTCTCCAAAATATTTTTCTAAGTTGTTCATTTTAATCATAAGATTACACAAAGTATCTAGTTTAATCTAAACAACTTATTTTAAAGTAAATTAAATACTGTAAATTTGCTTGTTTTTAGTAAATTAAAGATTTGAAAAAAAATAAAATAGCAGTAATTGGACTAGGTTATGTGGGGCTGCCTTTGGCTCGACTTTTCGCTACGAAATATATGACTGTAGGGTTTGATGTTAATATAAAACGGATTGAAGAGCTTCAAAAAGGAATTGATAGTACTTTAGAATTAGAAGAAAATTTATTAAAGTCTGTTTTGGTAAAAAAATTAAATTCAGAAAGAGGGCTTTATATTACAAATCAACTGGAAGAAATAAAAGATTGTAACTACTATATTGTAACAGTTCCTACGCCGGTTGATAAAAATCATAGACCAGACCTAGCCCCTTTATACAAGGCAAGTGAAACCGTAGGTAAAGTACTTAGTAAAGGAAATGTAGTAATCTATGAATCAACCGTTTATCCCGGTGCAACAGAAGAGGACTGTGTTCCAATTTTAGAAAGGTATTCAGGGCTTAAGTTTAATGAGGATTTCTTTGCGGGTTATTCTCCTGAACGGATAAATCCGGGAGATAAACAGCATACCGTAGAGAAAATACTTAAAGTTACTTCCGGTTCAACTCCAGAAATTGGTAAGAAAGTAGATGATTTATATAACTCTGTGGTTACAGCAGGAACACATTTGGCACCAACCATAAAAGTAGCTGAAGCAGCAAAAGTAATTGAAAATTCTCAACGTGATATAAACATTGCTTTTGTCAATGAACTTGCCAAGATTTTTAATTTAATGGATATTGATACCCATGCCGTATTAGAAGCTGCAGGTACAAAATGGAACTTTCTTCCCTTTAAACCTGGTTTAGTTGGGGGGCACTGTATAGGGGTTGATCCTTATTATTTAGCACAAAAAGCACAAGAGTTTGGTTATCATCCTGAAATTATCTTGGCAGGTAGGCGACTCAATGACTCAATGGGTGAATATGTTGCTTCACAGGTTGTAAAATGTATGGTGAAAAAAGGTATGTGCGTAAGTGGCTCTGAAGTTTTGATGCTTGGAGTAACGTTTAAAGAAAACTGTCCTGATGTACGCAATACCCGTATAGTAGATGTTGTAAGGGCTTTGGAAGATTATGGAATTAAGATGACTACGTATGACCCTTGGGCAAATCCTAAGGAAGTGAAAGAGGAATATGGTATTAAAAGTGTAAATGAGTTATCTTCAAATAAATTTGATGCAATTATTTTAGGAGTAGCGCATAATGAATTTGAAACATTAGATTTGACCTCTTTAAAAAAGGATATTTCCATAGTTTATGATGTGAAAGGAATTTTGAAAGGACAGGTTGAGGGGCGGTTATAGAGAGTAAAATAGAAAATGGAATCCAATAAAATATGGCTGTCATCTCCACATATGGGAGAAAATGAATTGAAATATATTCAAGAAGCTTTTGACTCCAATTGGATAGCTCCATTAGGTTCAAATGTTGAAGGATTTGAGTGGGATTTAGAAAAATACCTAAAAAATGATAGCTTTGTTTCGGTTCTAAGTTCGGGTACGGCAGCACTTCATTTAGCTTTGATTTTAGTGGGAGTTAAACAGGGAGATGAGGTGATTTGTCAAAGTTTCACTTTTTCGGCATCAGCCAACCCCATTGTGTATTTGGGAGCAACACCTATTTTTATCGATAGTGAATTAGAAACGTGGAATATTTGTCCTGAATTACTAGAAAAAGCTATCAAAGACCGAATTTCTAAAGGAAAAAAGCCTAAAGCCATTATAGCTGTGCATTTATATGGTATGCCCTATAAACAAGATGAGATAAAACAAATAGCCGAACAGTATGAAATTCCAGTCATAGAAGATGCTGCAGAAGCGTTGGGAAGTGAATACAAAGGACAGAAATGTGGTACACTTGGTGATTTTTCAGTATTATCATTTAATGGGAATAAAATCATAACAACTTCAGGTGGAGGAGCCTTAATTTCAAAAACCGAGGAACAAAAGAAAAAGGGTATTTTTTTAGCAACACAAGCACGTGACAATGCACCTCATTATCAACATTCAGAAATTGGTTATAATTACCGAATGTCTAATGTGATAGCGGGAATTGGGCGAGGACAAATAGAGGTTCTTCAACAAAGAGTTAAAGCCCGTAGAGCAAACTTTGAATTTTATAAACAAAACCTCAAATCAAAAGAATTTTCTTTCCTAGAAGAACAAAAAAAATTTTATTCAAACAGATGGCTAACATGTGTTTTAACCACCTCATACGAGTCTAGAGAACAAATTCGGTTAAATCTAGAAAATAAAAATATAGAATCACGTCCTTTATGGAAACCACTACATTTACAACCTATTTTTGAAAATTATCCTTCGTATTTGAACGGTGTAAGTGAAAATTTATTTGAAAAAGGACTATGTTTACCCAGTGGATCTAATTTGACACAAAATGATTTAAATAGAATAGTTGAAAACATACGACATAGCTAAGTTTAAAAAAAGGAGCGAAAAGTAATTTTTGAAAAAACACCTTGTTGATTTGTTTGAGCAACAGATTTAATAGTATTAGGAAATTTCACAAAACAATGGAAAAAGTACAAATTGAAGATTTACTTGGAAGAAAATTAATTGAATTTAGTAATGAAGCTATTCAAAAAGAAATTACAGGTAAAGTTGTGATGATTACAGGAGCTGCGGGTTCTATAGGAAGTGAGATTTCTAAACAATTGATGGCTTTTTCGTATAAGAAACTCATAATGATGGATCAGGCGGAAACTGCTTTATTTGAACTTCAGCAATCTACAGAAAAGAAATGTAATGAAAATTGCTTTTTTGTATTAGGAGATATTCGAAATGAAGAAAGAATCAAGTTTCTTTTAAATGAATTTAAACCAGATATTATTTTTCATGCAGCAGCTTACAAACACGTTCCATTAATGGAAGAAAACCCGTATGAAGCAGTAAAAACAAATATAAAGGGGACAAAAATTGTAGCAGATTTATCAGCAAAATTAGGAGTAAAAAAATTCGTAATGATTTCAACAGATAAGGCAGTTAACCCTACTAGTGTTATGGGTGCAACTAAGCGAATTGCTGAATTGTATATAACCACCTTAAACAGACGTTCAAACTGTAAATTTATAGTTACACGGTTTGGAAACGTTTTAGAGTCCAATGGATCGGTTATTCCGGTTTTTAAAGGACAAATAGAGAAAGGAGGTCCGCTTACAGTAACGCACCCTGAAATCACGCGGTATTTCATGACTATACCTGAAGCTTGTCACTTACTATTGGAAGCTGAAGCTATGGGTAAAGGGGGAGAGGTCTTTGTATTTAATATGGGGCATCCGGTTAAAATATTAGATCTTGCAAAAAAAATTATTCAATTAAACGGTTTAAACTACCCAAAAGATATTGACATTAAAATCACCGGATTACGCCCAGGTGAAAAAATTCATGAAGAATTGTTAACTGCCAATGAAAACCGTATTTCCACATATCATCCTAAAATTACCATCGCAGAAACACAGGATTATTCTCCTAATTTGGAAGAGGCTATTTTGGAGTTGACTGCCTATGAGTGTGAAGAAAACCTATTAGAGACTCAAATGAAATTAGTCTATAAAATGAAACAGATAGTACCTGAGTTTATATCAAATAATTCTATTTATAGCTCAATTGATAAGGGAGAAGTAACTTTTTAGAAAAATCTAAATTACTTCAGCCACGACAAAAGTACTACCTCCAATATAAATCAAATCTCCTTTTTTTGCATTTGACTTAGCTACTTCTAGGGCAGTCACTACATTTTTAAAATACGTTGCATTTAAATTTTTAGGAATAATTTTCTTTAACTCATCAATGGCTAATTTTCTTAGGACATTGGGTGCCGAAAAATAATAAATAGCATCTTCTGGAAAGAATGAAAGAATAGACTTGACATCCTTATCATTCACAAAACCCAAAACCAAATGAAGATTTTCATAAGGAGCTTGCTGAATTTGCCGTACAACTTCTTTTAATCCATGTGGATTATGGGCTGTATCCGCCACAACCATAGGTTGAGTTTGCAGTACGTCCCAGCGCCCACGTAGCCGGGTATTTGCTATTACTTTTTGTAGCCCATTTTTGACTGCAAACTTTGGAATTGAGAAGCCTAATTCATTAATTTTTTGAATAGCAGTCAAAACTGTTCGTTTATTTTTTTGTTGGTATAACCCTTTCAAATCTGAAATATAATCAGGAAAAGAATTATGTTCGGCAAATATTAATTCAGACTGTGCGCTATGTGCTTTTTCAATGAATATAGCATTGATCTCTTCATCGCTTTCACCAATTATAACGGGAACTCTATTTTTAATTATCCCTGCTTTTTCAGTTGCAATTTCTTGTCGAGTATTTCCTAAAATTTTGGTATGGTCTAGCCCAATGTTAGTGATGATGGAAAGAATAGGTGTTATGACGTTAGTGGAATCCAACCGTCCACCCAAACCGGTTTCTATAATGGCAATATCTACTTTTTCTTTTTCAAAATAGTCAAATGCCATAGCTACAGAAACTTCAAAGAAAGAAGCATTTAGGTTTTCTATAAAATTATGGTTATCATGTATAAAATCAATTACAAATTGTTCAGAACACATTTCTCCATTGACACGTATTCGTTCCCGAAAGTCTTTCAAATGAGGAGAAGTTGTTAACCCAACCTTGTAACCCGCTTCTTGCAGAATAGAAGCCAACATATGAGATGAACTTCCTTTACCATTGGTTCCGGCAATGTGGATTGTAGGATATTTATTTTGAGGGTTTTCCAAGTGGGAAGTTAGTTTCAAAATATTTGTCAAATCTTTTTTATAAGCAGAAGCACCTGTCTGCTGAAACATAGGGAGTTTGCTGTATAACCAATCAACTGTTTGGGTATAATTCATTTAAGATGATGATAAAATTTAAGACAAAATTAAAGTTAAAATCGTTAAATTTAAGAAATAATAAGTCCTGAAGAATGATTCTTTTTAGCTCCAGTAACAGAACTGAAAATATTGATTTGATTCTCTATTTTTAGTAGTCCCATCAAGGCAAAAATCAGAGCCTCCTTATAGTCTATAATGGTATTTTCTGGTAATTTAACGTTACAAGTTGTTTTGGATTGTAGTGTCTGAATAAAATATTTATTATAAGTACCACCACCAGTTATCAAAATAGTTTTTAACCCATTTTCGTTTAAAACAGCTGCGATTTGTATTGCAAAATGTTCACAAAGGGTAGCAAGTAAATCCTCCACTTTTAGAGTAGAACTTTCCAGAATAGGAAAGATAAAATCATGACACCACTCAATTCCTAGTGATTTTGGAGGTTCTTTTTTATAATAATCCAATTGATTTAACTGAGCCAATAAATCAAAGTCAATAGTTCCTTTTTGAGCAAATTTCCCATCCTCATCAAAAGGTTTTCCTAATTTTTCTGCTAAATAATTGAAAATCACATTAAACGGAGAGACATCAAAAGCAATTCGCTCTTGGTTTTTATCAAATGAAATATTGGAGAATCCACCTAAATTTAAACAAGCATCAAATTCACTAAACAGTGATTTGTCTCCAATCGGAACAAGTGGAGCTCCTTGTCCTCCCAAAAATATATCTTGCGAACGGAAATCATAAACAATAGGAATCCCAACCTCTGTAAACAAAGCAAGTCCATTGCCAATTTGTAAAGTATAATTTTTTGTAGGATTATGAAATACTGTATGTCCATGTGAAGCAATGAAATCTACTTTTTGAATTGTATGTTTTTTTAAAAACCGATTTACAATTTTTCCAAAATAGATACCTAATTCAATATCAAGTTGAATTAATTCTTCTCCACTGAGTTGAATAGAATTTTTCAGCCTGTTTTTCCAAATATTATCATAAGAAAAAGTTTCAGCCTGTATAATTTGAAAGTTTTTGAGATTTGGAAATTCAAATCGAACATAGCAAACGTCTAATCCGTCTAAAGATGTTCCCGACATCAAACCAATAATATGGTAAATTTTCATTTAAATTTTTATTTTGGAAACCCTACCAGAGTTTTAAACCTTGGCAGGGTTAATTCCTTCCGAAAAATAAGGAAAATTTCCCTACTTTTGAACTTCTAAAAATTTCTACAATGGCAAAAGATATAATTTTTGATTTAATAGAAGATGAAAAAGAAAGACAAACCGTTGGTTTAGAGTTGATTGCGTCTGAAAATTACGTAAGTAAGGATGTGATGAACGCAATGGGTTCTATCCTTACCAATAAGTATGCAGAAGGCTATCCAGGGAAGCGTTACTATGGTGGTTGTGAAGTTGTAGATGAAATTGAAACACTTGCCATTGAAAGGCTGAAGCACTTGTTTAATGCAGAATACGCCAATGTTCAGCCACATAGTGGCTCTCAAGCAAACTCTGCGGTATATTTAGCTTGTTTACAAGCAGGTGACAAAATTATGGGGTTTGATTTGTCTCATGGTGGACATTTGACGCATGGTTCGCCGGTGAGTTCTTCGGGAATTTTGTACCAAACTTCTTTTTATGGAGTAAGTAAAGAAACAGGAAGAATCGACTATGAAGCAATGCGACAAACTGCTTTGAAAGAAAAGCCAAAGATGATTATATGTGGAGCTTCGGCATATTCGCGTGATATTGATTATGTCAAATTTAGAGAAGTAGCTGATGAGGTTGGTGCTCTTTTGATGGCAGATATAGCGCATCCGGCAGGACTAATTGCAAGAGGAATTTTAAATGACCCACTTCCACACTGTCATATTGTTACATCTACAACCCATAAAACATTACGAGGGCCACGAGGTGGAATTATTATGATGGGGAAAGATTTTGAAAATCCATGGGGCTACACAACACCAAAAGGTGAAATCAAAATGATGTCTCAACTGTTGAACATGGCAGTATTTCCGGGTATTCAAGGTGGACCATTGGAGCATGTGATTGCAGCGAAAGCAGTTGCATTTAATGAAGCACTTTCTGAACCATATTTTGACTATACTTTACAGGTAACCAAAAATGCACAAGCATTAGCAAAAGCAATGTTGAGTAGAGGGTATGAAATTATTTCAGGAGGTACAGATAATCATTTGATGTTGATAGATCTTCGCAATAAAAACATTACCGGAAAGCAAGCTGAAAACACTTTGGTAAAGGCAGATATTACATGTAACAAAAACATGGTGCCGTTTGATGATAAATCAGCTTTTACAACTTCAGGAATCCGATTGGGAACAGCAGCAATTACCACACGAGGTCTGAAAGAGACTGAGATGGAGACCATTGCAGACTTGATTGATGAAACACTGATGAACAAAGACAATGAAACTATTTTAGAAGGAGTTCGGGACAAAGTCAATGATTTGATGGAAGACTGTCCACTTTTTGTAATGGAATCTAAATAATTTCTTGGGTTAATTAGCTCAAAATTCAGTCGAATAAATACAAATAGAATACACGACACGCACGAAATTTCCGTTATTTGTACATAAAATCATTTGTTGCGTCAGGAGTTTTACATAACATTTTTAGTATCATTCTTTCTAATTAGTATCGTTTTTGGGCAGGTTCCAACTTGGGAAAATGACAATTTGAGATATGATTCCCTAATTGTTTCGGATACTGTACAGTTAAAGGAGCGTATTATTTTACCAGAAAAATTAATCGTGACTGATTCCATGGGAAATAGAATCCCTGAACAATATTATCGTGTAGATTATTCCACAGGAAAACTATTCTTTGACGAACATTTATATGGACAGAATGTTTATGTGTCTTACTACATTCATCCAGATTTACAGCAAGAAATTGTATTGTCAAAAGATACAGCACTTATTAGAGAACCAACCCAAGAAAGCCGGTATTATTCACTAGGTAATGTAAAAGAAAAAAAGAAGCCTTTTGATGGGCTGAACAGTCGTGGTTCATTGGTTCGGGGAATCCGATTTGGGAATAATCAAAGTGCATCTACACAGTCCTCATTGGATTTACAACTAACAGGACAGTTGACAGAAGAAATAGGGATAAATGCTGTAATCTCTGATAACAATGTCCCTATTCAGGCAGATGGCTATACGCAGCAATTACAGGAATTTGATAAGGTTTACATTGAATTGTTTAATAAAAACTCCAAGATTCGAGCAGGACATATTGACCTAGTTCAGGAAAATGATTTTTTCGGAAATTTCAGCCAAAAAGTGACCGGGTTACAAGTTGGAACAGAACTTACCCATGGAAATGATTCCAAAACCCGAATTCAGGCATCAGGAAGTGTAAGCCGAGGAGAGTTTGCTTCGAAAAAAATGACCGGACAAAATGGGAATCAAGGACCGTATAGACTTTCTGGAAATAATAATGAATTGTATATCATAATAGTATCCGGTAGTGAACGGGTTTATTTGGATGGGGTTTTACTAACAAGAGGAGAAGGAAGAGATTATGTGATAAATTACAACACAGGTGAATTAACTTTTACATCTAACCGACTGATAACAGATAACTCTCGAATTACAGTAGAGTATTTGTATGCCAATCGAAGTTATTCGCAATTTCTTATGTATGCAGGAGTAGAGCATGAGTCAGAACGTTTTCGGATTGCCGGACATTTTTACTCCAATGGGGATTCAAAAAATAATCCACTTAATGAAAATTTATCAGATGAAGACAAGGAAATTCTAGCAAATGCAGGGAATGATACAACTGAAATGTTCAACACAACAGAAGTGCCAACGGAGTACGATCCGGATAGAAATTTATACCGAAAAACCCTAATAGATGGTGTTGAGGTTTTTGAATATTCAGAAGACCCTGACGAGGAATTGTATCAAGTTTCATTTTCTCTAGTAGGTCCAAATTTGGGGAACTATGTGAAATCAGATGTGCAGGTAAATGGGAAAATATTCGTTTATATCTCACCGATAGATGGTGTATCTCAGGGGAATTACGAACCTGTTCGCCAACTGGTTCCGCCGAAACGGAAACAACTCTATACGTTAAACTCATCTTATCAATTAAAAAAAGGAGGAATTATAGGAGTGGATTTGGCAATGAGTAATGAAGATTTGAATTTATTTTCAAATAAGGATGATGGGGAAAATATAGGATTTGCAGGAAGAATATATGGGAATAAAACCTTTGCACTGAACAATTGGGAGCTTCAGCCACAATTTGAATTAAATTACATTCAGAAAAACTTCACATCCATTCAGCGTTTACGCTCAGTAGAGTTTACCCGTGATTTTAACTTGGTAGAAGAATTTTCAGGAGCAGACCAAACTTACCTTAGAGCCGGTTTAAAAGCTCAGCACAAGGACTCTTTAAAACTAAACTATGACTTCCATTTTCTAAATAATCAAAGCCAATACAAAGGAATAAAAAATGATGTGACCTTTAATTATCAGTCAGGAAAGAACTTTGCTCAAGCAGATCTATCACTCCTAAATGCTGAAAATCAAAATATAATTCAACCAAATTTAGAAGCTGATAAATCTTCTTTTTTACGGTATCAGACATTGGCAAAGCGAAAACTTTGGAAAACAGTTTGGGTTGGAGCTAGGTATGCCGGAGAGACCAATAAAATAGAAGACCACCTCAATGCTACTCAGGGAAATAACCTATCGGAACAGTCCTTCAAATGGGATGAAATCCAGTTTATGTCAGGAGTAGGCGACACAGCAAAAATACATGCACAATTGACGTACTATAACCGACGTGATGATTCTGTCAGACTGGGAATTATGGAGCGGATTTCAAAGTCAAACGGACTTATATTGCAATCAAAATTAATCAATAAACAAGAGCATCGTTTAGAGTTAAACGCACACTATCGTTCCGTTAATTATGTATATGAAGACCTTCAAAATGAAGATTATATCACAGGAAATATTCGTTGGTATAAACGATTTTTTAGAGGAGGAATGATTGTAAATGCTTTCTATGAATTGGGAAGTGGAGTAGAGCCACAGCGAGAATTTGAGTATGTAAAGGTAACCGATGGTACCGGTATTTATAAATGGACGGACTACAATGGTGATGGAGTAGAGCAGTTAGATGAATTTGAAATTGCAGAATATGAAGATCAAGCTCAGTACATCAGAGTTTATACCAATACAGTAGAGTATGTAAAAACCAATAAAAATGGATTTAATTTTTCACTTCGTTTAAAACCAAAGGAACTTTTAAATTCTGAAAATAAATTTTTGGGTAAATGGATGTTGTTGAGCTCCATTCAGACCAAAAACTCATTACTAAAAGAAGGAGAAACACTAGAGTGGAATCCATTTGTAGACGCTGAAAATATGTTGAGTAAATCTGAAAATTTACGTGTAGGGTTAAACTTCAATCAGGGAGGAGCATCCAAGTGGACTTCAAGTTATACTTATTCACAACAAGAGTCCAAAAGTTATATTTTTACCGGAATAGAATCACGCGATACGCAAAGTCATTTGCTCAATGCAAAATACCGACCATGGGAGAATTTCAACTTTTTGATGGAAGGAGAAAATATACGTACTCAGAGCTATTCTGATGTGTTTGAAAGTAGAAGATTTATACTAGATACATGGCGATTTAAGCCCCAAGTTGCTTATCAAATAGAAAATAAATTTAGTGCAGCAGTTAATTATACATATCAAAACAAAAAGAACAAAACAGGAGTTGAGTCACTTAATCAATCCGATATGGGAGCAGAAATTCAATGGAATGACGGTGCAAAGTCTTCTTTACTAGGAACATTTAACTACATAAAAAATAATTTTACGGGAAATGCTCAATCCGTTGTGGGAAACCAAATGATGGAAGGGTTAAAGTCCGGAAACAATTTTGTTTGGCAATTGATGGTACAGCGACAACTGAATTCATTTCTCAGTGTAAACATCAGTTATGATGGACGAAAAACAGAGGAAAACAAATCCATTCACACCGGAAGTGTACAAATTCAAGCCCGTTTTTAGTCTAGGAAATTAATCGTTAATTTCTTCCGTTTCTTCTGGGGACTCGCTTGGTTTTTCAAATAGTCGAATGACACGTACAGCTTTATTTACATATGCTTTTCCCTCTTTTTCATAGTTGAACTTTGTTGACAAGCGTGTTTTTTCTGCACTCAATGAATTTAGTATATCTCCCTGACTGTTCATTCTATCTACTAAATCATACATAATGTCATACCCGATTTGTTGGTACTCATTTGGAGTCAAACAATAGGTGTCCATAAACCTTTCTAATGTCTTACGTTCTTCTTTTCCGTAAACATTAATTAAATGAATGGTTCCAAATGTAAATCCAATGTTTTTTAATGCAGCAATGTTTGATTTATTTTTTGAATTATAAATGTCATAAGCAGAAACGAATTTTATACCAAAAGCAGTTAAATTCTCGGCATTCATCTCCCGAATTTTCTTTACATAGGCATTTCCAAGTGTATTGTCATCCGAAACCAAAACAGTGATAATAGGTGTAAAATATTCTTTTTTGACAATAGTTCCGTCTGTTAAAGTTTCGTTTACAGTTTCTGATTTTTGTACCAATTGGTTGGCATCTTTTACAGTGACAACTTCAGCTCCACTTATTTTTTCTTTTAATTGATTTACAAAATATTGCGTTAATTTATCATGACGGTCATCTGTCAGAATCTGTATAATTTGACCTTTGTAGTTTAATTTGACTTCGCTGACAATTGCATCAGCAATTGATTCATCAGAAGGGGTCGCAAGAATGACGTTTTCCAATTCTTTTAAATCATCCGAATTACTCAAAGGAGCCACAACGGCAATGCCAGAGCCATTTAGCATTTGCGCAAAGGATTTAAAAGTAGAACCAAATAAAGGTCCAACCACCGCATCAAATTTTGAAAAATTACCTTCTAGAACCAAGCTCTCAACAGAACTTGCACTGTTTTCAGAGTCTAAAACCGTTAAGTTAATTTTCTTTCCTTTTTTCACAAAAGACTCTAAAGCTATCTTTGAACCAATTAGAAAGTCAGTAGAAATTGCTTTTTCTGCTTTTTTACTATCATCACTTAAATGGAAAGGTAATAACAATGCGATATTAACCTCATCATCTATCAATCGTTTTATTTTTCCAAATTTCTGAATATTAGCACCTTCTGCCAATGGGATTCTTAGCACCATTCCCTCTTTTAGCCCTTCTGAAAGTGACGGGTTTTCTTTTAATAAATCTGTAAACGAAACTTTGTATAGTTTAGTGATGGAATAGATTGTTTCACCCTGCTTTACCGTATGTTCTATAAACCCATCTTGAATAACAGCATTTGACTTTCCTTTTTTGGGGATATTTATGTAGGTATCTACTTTCAAACCAATCATCTGTACCAAAGGATTTGCGATGTAAAATTCATCTTCTGTTACATCAAACTGTTTGGAAAGAGAATAAACGGTATCTCCTCTTTTTACTCTATACATTCCACTTGGAGTAGCTTCAGATTCACTTGTCTGTGTCTTTTTGGGCAAACGGATAACATCACCTGCTTTTAATCCATGCTTTAACTGTGGATTTAAACTTTCTAAAGCCTCTTCGCTAATGTTGTACTCTTTTGCAAGTGAGTATACAGTTTGTTTGGGTTGTATTTTTATATAAATAAAGTTAGTATCCTCTTTCGGAATATATACATCAACCGGCTCTGAATGAGCAGTTTTTATACTTCCGTCACTGACCGGTGTAGTATTTACTCCAGGGATTATTAGTTCATCACCAATTTGTAAAGAACGTTCGTTTAGAAAAGGATTGGCATTTATCAATTCTTCTTGTGAAATACCGTATTGTTTAGAAATCCCATAAACGGTTTCTTTTGCTTGAACATTGTGTGTTTTTTGCTGTGAAAACAGTATGCCACAAAATAGTAGTAGTACGAATGCCAAAAAGGTCTTTCTCATTGGTTTAATTTTAAAAAGCAAAAATACAATTCTTTCTGTTATCGTAATGTTTTAATTCCAAAGTGAAAATCTATGGGTTTAATTTCAGTGTAAATTTCATCTATAAAAGAACTTCCATACTCTATCCACAACTCGGAAAAATTAGTCAAACGTTCTTGTAAATTCCCATGAGGAAAAATTTCGGAATAAAGTGTTTCAACTCTATGTACACGCTCGGATTGAACTTTCTTTTCAGCTTTCACAAAACGATTTTTCATTTTTTCTAACCCTTTTGTTTGCTTTGTTCGTTGTGCGTTTACCATGTTGATAAAGCTCACATCGGTTTGTTCTGCTTTTTGTTCCAGTTCATCAAAAAGTTGAGTCAAACGAGTTTTATAATCATTGAAATCAATGGATACGGTACTGTTTTGTTTAATATTTTTTCGAACTAATTTGTGAAGTGGTAAAAATAAATCTTCATACAAAATATCCAATTTTTCTAACTTTTTGTGTTGCTTATCAGAAAGTAATAGTATTGAATTTCGAACAATCAATGCTGGAAATGCTACATTTTGACTTTCAAAAAAAGATTTTAGTTGAAGCCAATAAGCAATTTCGCCACCACCCCCTATGTAAGCAATATTGGGCAAGATAGTTTCTTGAAATAGGGGACGTAAAATCACATTGGGTGAAAAGTTCTCAGGAGTTTCATGTAATGCCTTTTGTAACTCTTTTTGTGTAAATTGAATGTCTGAATTTAAAACTTTAAAGAGGTTGTTTTCACGTACAATACGTTCTCGTTTATTTTGTTGAGTGA
>JBKEAG010000053.1:0-2357 GCA_047972025.1 Moheibacter sp. | reverse complement strand
TAATTCCTGAGTTTTTAAAGACCAAGGAAATAGCTCATAACTCCCTAACGGAGATGATAACCGTGAAAACTATGCACGAACGAAAAGCCAAAATGCATGAAATTTCAGATGGATTTATAGCACTTCCCGGTGGATTTGGAACTATGGAAGAATTATTTGAAATCCTCACATGGGCACAGTTAAGTTTACACAAAAAACCAGTAGGTATTTTAAACACAAACGGTTATTATGACGCATTAATTCAGTTAGTTGATAAAATGATTGAAGAAGGATTGCTCAAGGGTGAATACAGGAAAATGATACTTGTCAGCAACTCCATACAAGACCTTTTGAGTCAAATGAATTTATATGAAGCCCCCGAATTTTGGAAATGGGAGAAAGTAGATTCTCAAGAAAAATAATTTAACAAACTAAAACTATTTTTTGGACTAACTTAGTGCCAAAATTACAAGAAATGAAAATAGGAATTGTGTGTTACCCGACCTATGGAGGAAGTGGGATTGTAGCAACAGAACTTGGAATGGACTTAGCTGAGAGCGGACATGAAATTCATTTTATAAGCACAAGTTTACCAGCTCGGTTAGACATCACACTGCCCAATGTTTATTTTCATAAAGTAAATGTAGAGAATTATCCACTCTTTCAGTACCAACCGTATTCTTTGGCGTTAAGCACAAATATAGTAAACATCGTTCAGCATCACGGTTTAGATTTGTTGCACGTACACTATGCAATTCCACATGCGTACGCTGCCTATTTTGCCAAGCAGATGTTAAAAGAAATAGGAATAAATCTACCAGTCATTACCACACTACACGGTACAGATATTACATTGGTAGGGCGGCACCCGGCATACAAACCAGCAGTTGAGTTTTCTATAAATAAATCAGATGTTGTAACAAGTGTTTCGGAAAATTTAAAGAAGGAAACATTAGAATTTTTTGACATTCACAAAGAAATAGAAGTCATTCCAAACTTTATAGATAATACACAGTTTAGAAGTTGTTTTGAAAATGACTGTAGAGAGAAAATTGCAAAAACAAGAGAAAAAGTTGTCATACACGTATCAAATCTTCGCCCTGTAAAAAGGATTTCAGACGTAATAAATGTGTTTAATTTAATTCAAAAAGAAGTACCCTCTCGGTTGATCATTGTAGGAGAAGGTCCCGAATGGGAACAAGCCAGTTGTTTGATAGAAGAATTAGGAATTACTGAAAAAGTAAAAAACTTAGGAAAAGTAAATGATTTGCACAACGTTCTATGCTCGTCAGACGTATTTCTACTCCCATCAGAAAAAGAAAGTTTTGGGTTAGCTGCTCTAGAGGCAATGGCAGCCAAAGTTCCGGTTATTTCGTCGAATGCAGGAGGAATCCCTGAAGTAAATGTAAACGGAAAAACAGGATTTGTCTTACCGATTGGAGATGTACGGGGAATGGCAGACAGAGCAATTACATTGTTGAGTGATGATAACTTACTCCATGAGTTTAAAAAGAATGCAAAAGAACAAGCACTAAAATTTGATATGAAAAATGTACTCCCCATGTACGAAAGGCTATATCGTTCTGTTGTGGAAAAAGTGAGACTAGAGTAACATAAAACCAAGCTTTTTAATTTAAAATTTATTGAGAATCATTCTAAACTAATCTCAGAGCGGAATTCAATGATAATTTTCATTGTTAAAATTTGTTAACTTTTCTACTTTTGTTCTAAATCAAAAAATGCTTTATGGCAAAAGAATCATTATTCCGAGCATCTATCGGAAAAAAGTTTGCAATGGCACTGTCAGCTTTCTTTTTGCTGATATTCCTTACTCAACATTTCATTATCAACTCATTATCCGTCATTTGCCCCAGTGCATTTAATGAAGTATCGCATTTCATGGGGTTGAACCCGATTATTCAATTTTTAATTCAGCCTATACTTATTGTTGCAGTAATTTATCACTTTGTTATGGGTTTTGTATTAGAAGCCAAAAACCGAAAAGCAAGAGGACCGGTGAGCTATGCAATGAGTAACAATGCAGCAAATTCAACGTGGATGTCACGCAACATGATATGGAGTGGAGCAGTAATTTTAGCCTTTTTAGTACTTCATTTTATTGATTTTTGGATTCCGGAAATATCGCATAAATACATACATGCACTACCAGAAGATCCAAGCCGTTATTATGACGAATTATTGCATAGATTTCAAAACCCATTAAGAGTTGGTGCCTATGTAATTGCGTTTCTATTATTGATGATGCACTTGTTACACGGATTTCAATCGGCATTCCAATCTGTCGGATTTAACCATAGAAAATATACCCCATTTATAAAAGCATTTGGGAAAATATATGCAATCGCAATTCCAGTAGG
>JBKEAG010000040.1:0-5953 GCA_047972025.1 Moheibacter sp. | reverse complement strand
AGTCTTGCTTCTTCTTTGGGGTAGTAAAAAGTATCTCCGTCGGCTTCTGTAATTTTTACTTGGTAAAATGACACTTTCTTAGGGTCGGAACTCCAGTTCCGCCATACTCCGGTATTTAAGTCCCATTGTGCTTTTTCGTCTTTTACCGTAACTTGGTCACTTACGCTATGTTCTATGACTCCATTGCTAAAGCGGTTTTGTAATATGGTTAGTTTCAACTTTGTGCCTTCTAAATTACGGGTCTGGACTTTCAGTTTTTCTGAAATTTCAATGAGCATTTCAAATATTTAGTCAGGGTATGCAATTTGCTCAACTACTCCATTTTCTCCTTTTGTGTAAATTAGATAATGGTTTTCTCCTGCTTCAAAAAATTGAGATATTTTTATTGTATCTTTTTTTATTTTATAACCCAGCTCTACAGATCTTGGTGTAGCAAAACTGGTGTCTTTAATTGGTAATTCCCTAAGGGCTCCATCAATGTGATATGAATTTATCATGTCTTTATATAGCAATTTATGATTTGTGATTTTAGAATATTCACATTTTTCTGTAAAGCTAAAGTTTTCAGAATCCATTTTTTTTTCACATATTTTAGTTTTAGAGTTCTCATTTTTTGATTTATAGTTTATGTTTTTACTATATAATATAATGTAATTATAGTAAGTCGTTAAAAGTAGCGTGTCTTCCATAACCCAAAAACTGTTATATACATTGCATTTATTTGACTCAATAGAGCTAGAATATTCTCTACTTTCACTATAATATTTATTTGATATGGTTTTTATAGAATCCTCTAATGATATATTGAATAATTCATTTAAATTTTCTCTATAAATTTTTTCATAATCCTCTGCTTTAAAAAATAAATCATTTGATATGCTTCTTTGCTTATATAGTATATCAATTTTACAGTTTTTTACTTCTAAAAAGTTATCGTAAATGTATAAACTATCAAAAAACAAATTTTTTACTTCATTGAGAGTCGGTTTTTTATAATATAAAATAAGATCATCGTTATTAAATTTCTTAATATCAGATAAATACCATTTCCCCTTTCCAAAATCATCTGAATCAACACCCCTCTTACTAACGATTGTTTGGTTTTCTATATTAGAATTATTTTCTACTTGCTTGTTCAATTTACATGAACAAATGAAGATTGTCAATAATAAGTATTTCATAGATTTATGTTTTTATATTTAATGTGAAGAATTGTAAATGTTGTTCAAAAACATATTGTTTTCAGCCTTTCTTCTCTTTACTAAACCTGGCGTATTATTATTAGTAATGTCTAAAAATTCATTTGCTGCTGCTTCATAGTTTTTATTTAACAAGTTGGAATACAGCTTTGGTGCTTTATTTTCTTTAAGATAACTTGCTCCACAATTAAACAATAAACTTACGAGTGCATCATACTCATATTGATACAATGGAACAGTCACATCTCTTTTAACTGCATTTTCAAATTCGGTTAATCTTGAGTTAAAAAGCTCTGTTGCCCTTTCTTTTGTAATCCCATTTTTAAACTCTTGAGGTATTGTTATATTCTCACATTTATTTCTAGATATTAAATGTCCATAACCTATAGTACAATATCCCTCAGAGTCATTATATGGAGTTGCAATGAAGTCTTCCCAACCCTTTATGAAATCAATACCTTGTTGAGTTATTTTTAATGTTTTGGGATCTACTCTTTGTCCCTGCTGTTGAGAAGTCCCTTCTTCAAAACTATTTCTGTATCCTTCTTCTAGTATTGGTCTTGGATCGGCTAAATCACTTCTTCTCATAAAAGGCTTAACAGAATTTGAAAGAGAACTGTCTATGTTCATTCCTGTAGCACCAGTAAAATATTCAAAATGTAACATATATATTTCGTATCCAGACACAATACCTTTATACCAAGTTCTTAACCAACCCGTCTTTCCAATCTTTGGCTATTGAGTAAATCTTTTTCATTATTATTTTGTTAAAATCACCCATCAAAATCTCCACAATCTTCTTTCTGAAATTTTTCGGGTTGCGTTGTAAAAAAGCTCTTTAATTCAGCACCAATATAATCACTTGGGAGTTTCCCTTCAACTTGAAGTTGAAATAATTGTCTGTTTTTTTTGGTAAAATTAAATTTAAGCAAGTTTTTTGTTGAGATAATTAATTTTTCATTTTCCACATCTATTCTTGAAATTTTGAGGATATGTTTTTTCTTAATTTCCTCGGTTTTTTTTATACCATCACAATAATTGAAAAGTATTATTTCATTTTTATCTTGGTCTATAAAAATTGAAGGTGAATTACACATACACGAAGAAGAAAAATCAATTACATATTTTTTAAAAATATTTTGTTCTTTTTTATTAATAATTGATAAACCAATCATATTTTTGTTAAATAATTCCTTGAATCTCTTAAAGTCAGTATTTTTTTCTTGATCACTAGAAATTATTGCTTTTGATGGTTCACAAAGATTTTCAATATCTACATTGCTTAAAATCTTCATGTCAAACTCTAAGATTTTTGGGTTTTCGGTATCGTTGGTAATATCTAGTAACTTTTGAGTCGAGGGGAAAAACACTAACCAACCTACCGTTTGGTCTGTAATTCTCTTTACTGATGGATCTTCCGAAATATCGTTTTGAACAAATAATTCGATTTTGATTTTTTCAGCGGATACATTTTCTATTCTGATCTGAATATTACTAAAACTTTGTACAGCTATCGCATTACTCGATTTTATAATATCAGAAAGCAACTCTTCACAAGTAGTATAGCTTTTTTTTGGAGTAGCATCTAATACTGGAATACTGGAATCACTTGATATTATTGTATTTTTCTTACAAGAAATAGACAATATTAATATCAAAAATATTATTAGTTTTTGTTTCATTTTTATTTCCATATTTTAATTTCCTGCAATCTCTTGAATAAATCTTGCCCTCACTCCTTTGAGAGTAGATCTGTAGGTGGATCTAGCTGTCTCATTATCTTTGCTAAACCATCTTTCAAAATTACCATCATATTTTATAATATACTTGATTTTATATTCCATACCAGCAACAACTGAAGACAACTTCACAAATTCCTTTTGTCTATCAGTAACTTGAGTATTTCCCCCTGATCCGCTTAAGCCAGCTCCTTCAAATGCACTCCAAATTCCAACAGGCTGTTCTGTAAATAAACTTCCATCCCAACCATAATAAGGAGCGGTCCCGAACACTTCCATCCCTCCTGTACCACAATTTTGATATTGTTTAGATTTAAAATGAGATGTTTCTAATCTATACATTTTCTCAACAATTGTTAATAAGTCTTTTCCCGTTACTTCTACTTCCTCCTCAGACCCGTTCCATTTCCAGTTCCAACTATTATCTTTATATTTATTATAAAGCTCTTTAATTGCTTCTTTTCCATCATTTTCTGTAAATAAACGAGTTTCTCCTAGTTTTCCAAAAGTATTTTCATAGCCTTCACGCAAAATTTCTATTGAATCTATAATATCCTTTCTTCTTTTATGTGTACCCTCTTTTGTTAGAATGTGATATTTCTCCATATCAAATCCCTCATCTCCAGAATAGTGCTCAAAATGAATCATGTAGATTGTATGTCCTTCTATAACGGTAATACCGACAAGAAGACCTGTAACTCCTAACTCTTGTCCTTGTTCTACTTTATCTCCTACAGCAACTTTTTTTGTTGCAGGATCTACTTCTCCATAATTAATAATAAACTCTCTTCCGTCATTTGTTTTATGGCGAATAGCTATATAATCGGTTTGGGCATAAAAACTACCTGTTGCAATAACTTCTCCAAAAGCAATTGCAACTACCGTAGTTCTAGGTTTGGTATAAAGATCTCGACCAGCATGTCTTCTCGTGCGCTTATCCCGCCATGAATTGAATGTGGTCATATTATTTCCTTGATCTGCCCCCCAATAGTAATTTTTTCCCCATTGATTTTCTGTGTCATTCTCAGGTTTCACCAATAATGGAAAAATAATTTGCTTAACCCTTGGAGCAGTATCTTCCACCTCCAGCGGCTCACCTACAATCAACGGAGCATTGGTTTTGGCGAGTTCGCTTAGGGTAGTGTCATCGCTTAGTTTTAAGGTTTTATAGGTCATTAGCTTTGTCCAGTCGAGTTTACCGTCTGTTAAACGTGCTTTTTCATTCGGGTATTTTACTTTATCACCGTCGGCTTCTTCTATTTCTACTTGGTATAATGCCACCCCCGATTTGTTGGTTGCCCAGTCCCGCCATAAGCCTGTGTCCAGTGCCCATTCTACGGTTTCGTTCTCTACTTTTTTCTTTATATTATGCGGGTATTCTTTTATACCAGAACCTAAATTGTTCTTTAAAATGTTTTTTAAATTTAGTTCTGTACCTTCTAAATTACGGGTCTGGACTTTCAGGGTTATTTTCTCTCCGTATTTTATGATTTCGTAGGCATCTTTTCCATTGGGTTTTAGAAAACGTACGGAGGTGATGTCTTTTTTACTGTCTATGTAGGTAAGTTTTCCCTTTTCATGTTCGCTATGGTGTACGGTAGTGGCAGGATATATGGTTTCTTTTCCGCCTCGTTCTTTCTCGGACATATCGGCAAATTGTATAGCACCCGGTTTTACTTCTGCCGCAAAATAGAGTTCATAATCTCCGCGTTCGTACCAGAGTTTTAGTAATTCGCCTTTTATACCGTCGGTTGTAAATTTGGCTTTGGCTATACCTTTTTCGTCAAAACTGACTTCGCCTAAGTCCTTTATATAGTTAGAGTCAGTATCACTGTCTCGCTCCAGCAGGTGCAGATGTATTTTTTCACCCGCTATGGCGGGCGTACTTTCTACTAATGCATAGAGTTCTTCGCCCCATCCGGCATCGCTTTTAAAGTCAAAGTCCTTATCGGCAATGCACCAGCGTTTTACTTTGGCGAAATTGGCTAAAACGATAAGCATAATGGTTTTGCCTCCCATCGTAACCGATACTGCAGGAAGTGGTGCAACGATTTGTTTTACTGCCCGTATCTTTACTTTGTTTCCTATGGTTTCCTTTATTTCTATGAATCCGGGTAGAATAGATTTCCATGTCAGGCTTCCATCATGGGATGGATCAAACGGAAATATAGAATTTAATTCTACTTCGTACCATTTACCTACAATCCAGGTGACCGAATTTCCACCTTTAAAGTCGATAGGTTTGTTATGGGTTACTTCGAATCGCCAATCGTCCAGTTCGTCTTTTTTAGAAGCATTGGCACTGTTTACCCAGGCTTCTACCACGTATTTTTTCTTATCGGTAGGGGTAAAGCTAAAGGTTCGTCCTACGGTGGTCTGGGTTTGCCCGTTCACATTCCATTTTATCCTTGCCCATTCTTCACGTTCTATGGCATCTATGACCCGCATGGAAAACTTCATTTTGGTAGCTGTGAAGTTGATGGTGGTACCGGGTCGGTAAAAGACGGCTTCCGGTGGTGTGGGTTTTACCTCCATCACGCTGTTGTTCACACTTTTGTAGGTAGTGGTAAAGGACTGTTCTTTTCCGGTTTGGGTGGTATAGGTGATGTGGATGTTTATTTTTTGTCCGTGGTTTTCGGGCGTTACGGTCAGTCCGGTTTCAGCAGAATAGGAGGTATCTAGTCGATTTCCGGCATCATCGGAAGCCCACATTTGTACTCTTTCTTTTTCTTCTGCCGAGGGTGTCATCAGAAACGCAGGTCGGAATACTGTAGGAACGCCTCTGCGTATGAGTGTTTTCACTACATTTCCTCCTACGGTGGTTATGCCTTTTTTGTCTTTATCGAGTCGGTTTTCTATGACCTCTACATCGAGCGCTGCCCGGTTGTCCCATTTGCTGTCGGGGTTTCCGTAAGCAAACACCCGGTAGTAGCCGGGCGAATCGAAATCCCGTTCGAGTTTTTCGCCTTTTTGTTCATAGTTGATGAGTATGGGGTCGTTCCAGTCTTGGTTAGA
>JBKEAG010000210.1:0-1654 GCA_047972025.1 Moheibacter sp. | reverse complement strand
CAAGATGGTACCAGCTACTACGTCGAAAAGGATGCTAATGGCATGATTACTTTGACTCCGACAACAGATGAAAACTAAAAAAATGTAACAGATAATGAGTTTGCGGGGATTGAACGCAAATGGGTTATAGATATTGAAGCTAATGAGTGAGTAAAAATCTTGGAATGAAGTCAATTTCTGTTTCAGATGTTGACTTCAATTCAAATCTGTCGAGGTGGCTATTATTGAACAAGAAGCAAAATGATTATGATGAAAGATTACAATATCGAGTTGGAAGGACGAAGCTACTTATTGCTGTTATATCAATACTTATCACAGTATTGGCTTATGTAATTTTAGAAGCTATCCCAAAATCAGGTGGCGATGATCCAATTTATTTGGTAGAAATGATCTTATGGTGGTTTCCGGGAATTATCCTTATCATACTTATAGGTGACGGAAAGTTAGGTGAAGGACAGAGATCTGCTAGCGAATGGTCATCATTTATGATTGCACAGTTCTTGAAGGAAGAGGATAGAAAAAAAGAGCTTAAGGAAAACACAATTGAGATAGAGCAACGAGTTAATAAACCTAAAGATGATAATAAAGACGATGACTGGTCAAATTTCTAACCAATCATCGTCTTTTTTCTATTCCATTGAGATTGTAATCATCCCGTTTAAAGTCAAAATTTTATTTCCCTCCGATAGGGTAATAAATTTTGCTTTGTGTCTATTGTTGGATCAAGGTTATTTGGGGCATCACTATGGTATCTAGGTGATGTTAACTGTAAAGGTTAAAGTACTTTATCAACGTCCATAGCTGAATCATATTTTCCTTCATCTGGAAAGATTTTAATATACCCTGTTAAATCAGGGTTGGTTTAAAGACGGTACGTGAACTTTCAAATGAATATGGTGTTGGCTGCTCCACAATTCTTAAATGGTGCCACAAACAGCCAGGCCACCATCAAGAAAGAACGTCTACTGGCGACATAACTTCAGCACCTCATACCTATCGTAAGAAATCATTTGAGAAATGTATCTCCCCATCTCTTTTCCTTAAAAAAGAAGAGAAAGCATGACGCCCTCTCTTCAAAAATAATTTAGATACAGTTATTGTTTACGCATACGCAATTCAGACTTTGCATCGTCAGGAGAGTAGATACCTTGGTGTAAGCCCATGGTATAGCCAGCGTCGAACATTTCATGGAGAGTGGTTGCAAAAGCAAACGCTGCCTTTTCGTCCCACTCCGAAAAATATTTATATTTTTTATTCTGGAAAGTAATCCAGTATCCGTTATCCGGAAAATCAAGTTTTAAAATTTTAATAGGGGTGTACAACGCTTCTTCAATCCCTTTTGGTAAGAAATTAGGACTGTTCTTCGCTAATTTTGGATCCCGAGGTTTGAACTCAGGGAAAGTCTTGCTATCATCGTCAAAGAACTCAGGGTTTTCAACAGGCGCATAGAGATCAAGAATTGAATAATCAAATTCATTGTCTTCACTGTCTAACTCTTGATCTGCATAGTCAGGGATTTCATCATTTGGAAATTCAAGGAAATCGTGTTCTTCTCCATATTCAGGGAACTGATTGTCTTCGTTAAAATCAAAATCTTGGGGTGTGTATTCAGGGAATTTGTTTTCCATAGTTATTCCTCACTTTCAGAATTTGA
>JBKEAG010000199.1:0-8667 GCA_047972025.1 Moheibacter sp. | reverse complement strand
GCATATTCTAGGAAAGATGATTATGGAGTATTATCAGCATTCAGAATATGATGAAACACCTAATACAGCTGTTTTTTCTAAATTATTAATAGAAGAATTTGGAGCAGACGCACAAAAAGATGAACTTCAGAAATTAAAATATGGAGTAATGTTATTTCCATCGCACTATTTTTCACTTGACTTACCTGTAAATTATGTATCACACCATTTTTCAGGCTCATGGCATGAGAATTGGTCAGAAGAAAAAAACACTTATAAGGAATTGGTAAATATGTACGGAAGGCTAAATGATTTAGCAAAAGTACAAGATGCAAAAGCAATCATTAAAGATGTGGTTTATAACCATCAACTCCTAGAAATAGATAAAGTTCTAGACCAAATACCTCTACGCTACATCATTTCTTATTTAAAGAAAAAGATGAAGCAACGGATAGGGATTTCCTAGAAGAATTTTCTCTCAAATCTCCATCTAAATAACCGATATCCTAATTCTGATGGAAGATTTTGAAGAAAATTCCACTTTTTTAGCTGTTTGGTAAAATCTGAAGAAAAATAATCAGTTATTGATAATCTAGGTGCTTTTTGCAATCGTTTATAATTTTGTTTCCAATAAGAAATATCATCTCGCATAAATTTATATTGCATAAGTAATGTCAGATTCTTAAATCGTATAATTTTCTTTTTTAGAAGTTGTTTTCGTTCAGGTGTAGTTTCATTATACCCTTTGGTAAACCACTCTATAATGGTCTGATGATTTTCAAAGTTAACCTTTGTTTTATTGTAAATAGTAGATTCACCATGTAAATAGTAAATGTAAGTAATGTCTTTTAGAAATGCTATTTTTTCAATTTTAAATGAGCAGTGAAAAGACCAAAGTTCATCTTGTGAAAAAAGTCCTTTTATAAACCTCAATTGATTTTTATTTATCCACTCCCGATTATATAACTTGTTAGGAGCAATTACCGACCACTCTTCATCTATAAATCGCTCAAAAATTAATTGATTTCCTTCTAATACCTTTTCCTTTGCTCGAATTGGGAACAGCATTTTTTCTTTTCCATCCTTTGAATCTAAGCAAATTGTACCACCTACTACTATATCGGTACTTTTATTTTCAGCAATTTTTACTAATTTTTCAATACAATCAGAGGAAATATAATCATCACTATCAAGCATATAAATATATTTTCCGGTGGAGTTTTCTATTCCTTTATTTCTAACAACAGATAGCCCTTGGTTAGACTC
Organism: Moheibacter sp.; assembly: GCA_047972025.1. GTDB lineage: Bacteria > Bacteroidota > Bacteroidia > Flavobacteriales > Weeksellaceae > Moheibacter. Next base: position 7,422 of record JBKEAG010000199.1, on the reverse strand, counting down.
ATTATGCAGTAAAATTATACCTAGATTAGGATTTTCATTTTGAAATTTCTCAATTTCTACAAGGCTATTGTCTGGTGTAGCATCGTTTACTAAGATTATCTCTAGATTAGAATAAGTTTGATTTTTAACAGATTCTAAACACCTAATTATATATTTCTCACATTTATACACAGGTATATTAATGGAAACCAAAGGATTGCTCATATTTATTCCTTATAGATTAAAAAATTCACGGTACCAATCTACAAAATGATTGATTCCTGTTTGAATTGAAGTTTGAGGTTTATAGTTTAAATCTTGAATTAAATCTGAAACATCAGCATAGGTAGAAGGCACATCTCCGGCTTGTAGAGGTAAAAAGTTTTTTTCTGCCTGGATACCAAGTTTTTCTTCTAATGCTGAAATAAAATCCATAAGTTTCACAGGATTATTATTACCAATATTATATATTTTATAAGGAGCAGAAGAGGTAGAAGCGTTATTAGAATTAGGATTCCAGTTGAGATTCTCTTTAGGTGGATTATCATTTACACGGATGATTCCCTCCACAATATCATCTATATAAGTAAAATCGCGTTGCATATTACCATTATTGAAAATATCAATAGGTTTGTTTTCCAACATAGCTTTGGTAAATAGAAACAGTGCCATATCTGGTCTTCCCCAAGGGCCGTAAACTGTAAAAAAACGAAGCCCTGTTGTTGGAATTTTATATAAATGACTATATGTGTGTGCCATTAACTCATTAGACTTTTTACTGGCAGCATATAGACTTATAGGGTGATCTACATTGTCTTTGGTAGAGAAAGGTTGGCTTTCATTTAGACCATAAACACTAGAACTACTGGCATAAGTAAGGTGTCGGACTTTATGATGTCGACAGCATTCTAAAATATTTAGAAATCCAATGATATTGGCATCAATATAGGCTTCAGGATTAGTGAGTGAATAGCGTACACCTGCCTGTGCAGCAAGATTAATGACTTTATCAAATTTCTGTTTAGCAAATAGTTGATTCAGGTTTGATTTATCTTCTAAATTAAGCTGAATAAATTGATAATTTTGGTAAATATCACTTGTTATAAGTTTATTATATTTAATTTTTTCTTTTTGAATTCCTGTTTTTTCTAAACGCCCGTATTTAACTCGAACATCATAGTAATCATTAATAGAATCTAGCCCAATAATTTCATCTCCACGAACTAATAGTTTTTGTACAATATGAAATCCAATAAAACCAGCTGTTCCTGTAACTAATATTTTCATTGATATAGGTTTGTGTATGCAAAGTTATAAATCTTGTTGGAAAGTTATTGAATTTTATTTTGAGATAGTTTATAATTGGGAATATTATAAATACTTTTGTAGTATAAAACCAAACCTAAATAAAATATTATTAATGAATAATGTAGACATAAATTTCTCTGATTTTTTGAATCAAAATTCAATCATTTTTAAATCGAGATAAAAAGAATAATTACATTAAACTAACTTAATGAAGTTCTCCGTACTTATAGCACACTATAATAATTATAATTATTTCATGGATTGTCTAGAAAGTTTAAAAAAACAAACTTTTCAGAATTTTGAGATTATAATTGTAGATGACTGTTCTACAGATGATTCGTATGAAAAATTACAGAAACTAGCAGAAACAGAGGAAAAAATTAGACTTTTCCAAAATGATAAAAATAGAGGAGTAGGCTATACAAAGAAAAAATGTGTGGAGTATGCTAAAGGTACAATTTGTGGGTTTGTAGATCCTGATGATGCAATAGTAGAAAATGCTTTGGAACTAAGTTTAAATAGATACAATAATTCAAAAATAATTGCAACCTACTCTAAAATTTATTTTTGTGACGATAAACTAGCTATAAAAGAAATTTATTCTCGTTCCAAAAGAATTAGAAATAAAAATCAGCTTTTTTTTAATATAAATAATGAGGTATCTCACTTTTTTACATTTAGGAAAGATACTTATCTGAAGACAATAGGAATTAATGAACAACTAAGCTCTGCAGAAGATTTTGACATCTATTTAAAGTTATATGAAATAGGTGATTTTTCCTTTATTAATAAGCCTTTGTATTACTACCGAAGACACATTGGAGGTATTTCTCAAGATAAATCTAAAAGAGATAAAGTTTATGAAAACTGGAATAAAGTAATATATGATACCTGTAAAAGAAGGGATATAGAATATATATATGGAGAAAAGGTAACTGATGAGAAAGATTTGGTGAAAGTAATCTTTAGAAATGAAAATACAACCTTAAAAAAAGTAATTCGATTAGTTAATCGTGTATGGTTTTCTATTCTAAATTAGTAAATAAATGATCATGATACTTATAAAATCATTTAACCGCCCATACTACTTAAATCGTTGTTTAAAGAGTATTTACCAAAATGTCAAAGGAGATATAGAGGTGATAATTCTAGATGATGGAACTCCTGATATTTACCTAAAAAAAATACAATTAGAGTTTTCTGAAGTCAAAATTATAAAGTCTAGAAATTACCATGAAAAGGTGAAATTGATAGAAAAAAATAAAAAAAATAAAACAGAAATAAATGGGTTTAAAATTCCGACTCAATTATGGAAGGAAGCAGTGAAAAACGCATCAGATTATGTATTAATAATAGAGGATGATGTCTGGTTTGTTGATGAAATAAATGTAGATAAAATAGTAAGTGAGATGAAATCCCAGCAAGTAGAGTTAGTGAAACTAGGCTGGTTAGGAAATAGGTATGATGAGAAATTTATTCAAATAGATTCATTGACTCAGAACTTAGATGTAACTATCCCCAAAAAATTATTCACATCCAATAAATTCATTATGGATTTATTTATGTACAATAAATATAAGTTTTTTTCCATTTTATTTAAATTAGGATTAGTTGATAATGAAACCAAAAGGAAATATTATACTTTAAACTCTATTTTGATGGGACTTTATAAAAAAGAATATTGGCTAGAAATTTGGAAAGATGCTGATGGAAAAGTAGATGAAAAACAACAACTTCGTAATGCTGCAATATATTATCATAAAAAGAGAGATAATTCTAACTTCGTTTGTAGAACCAAAAAAGAATATTTAAAAACCACTTTTCAGTCATCTGCCACAAATTCATACCATCAGTATGGTTTTGATTTTGATGTTAATTACTTTAATTATTTAATAAATGAAGCATGGTTATCAGGTAGTTTTGATGTGTTTCAAAACTATCCTAATGATTTTACTTTAGATTATTTCAGTCAGTTTATAGATGAATGGATTGATAAAGGAGCATTTTATAATTGGGTTGATAAATTCAAAAGTCAATACCGAAATTTAGGAGCAGAAGTAGACTAAAATGGTACAGTCAAATAAAAAGATAAAGATACTTTTTAGGATGCGCTCTATAGAAATGGGAGGTGTTCAGAAAGTTATTTTAGACGTTTTGAAACACTTACCAAAAGATAAATTTGACCTAACATTAATGGTAAACCTTTATCAAGGAGAGTTAAGAGAGCAAATCCCAAAAGATATAAAATTAATCAAAATATGTAGTGGGAAAGAAGACTTTGGTAATATTGATTTTTTTATAAAATTTAGACTTGCATTACGTAGAATAAAATTAGCTGTGTTAGAGAAATTCCCATCACTTTTGAGAGTGCTTTATTACAAAGATAACTACGCTATAGAAGTGGCATCAGGACGCTCAGAATTGGAGCAAGTTTTGGTAAGTGCAAGAAAAAATACTAAAAAATTAGCCTGGGTACATTGGGAATTTAGTCACGAACCCAAAGTCAATAAATCAGATTATATTATTCAATTATTAAAAAAATTTGACCATATTATATTTTGTTCGGCAAATGTTCAAAACCAGATTAAAGAAATATATCAAGTAAAATATCCAAGCACCTCTGTGTTTCATAATGTAATACACCCTAAAGAAATAATTGAAAAAGCACAACAGCCAGTAATTGATAAACCTAATTTTAAAGATAATTTATTTACCTTTTCATCCATAGGTAGAGTAAAAATAGCTAAGGGGTACCCACTACTAATAGAAATGCATAAAAAGCTAATAAATGATGGTTACAATCACCGAGTTATAATATTAGGTGATGGAAGTGAAACAGAGAATATTCAAAAGAAAATAAAACAATATAACGTAGAAAACACATTCATTCTTCTAGGAAATAAAAACAACCCCTTTCCCTATATAGCAGATTCAGATGCATTTATTTTACCAACAAAAACAGAAGCCTATCCACTGTCAATAAAAGAAGCATTGATTTTAGGATTACCAGTATTGGCAACAGATGTTGGGGGTGTAAGTGAAATAGTAGATGATGGTATAGACGGTATTTTGATGCAGTATGATGAAAATGATATTTATGAAAAAATGAAAAAAATTATTACGGATAAAGATTTTTACTCTCAACTAAAAGAAGGAGCATCAAAGGCCAAAGGTAAATTTGAAACAGATAGAATTTATAAAAAAATACAAGAATGTCTAATTCAGATAGCAAATGACTCCAAAAGTTAGTATAATAACACCAACATATAATCGTGCTGATACACTCCATAGGGTATACAACTCCTTGTGTACTCAGGAACTAAAAGATATAGTATGGGTGGTCATGGATGATGGCTCCACTGATGAAACCGAAGAGCTTATAAGGCAATATAAGGATGAAAACAAGATTGAAATTCAATATTTCAAAGACACAAATAAACATAAATTTCTAACAGTATTTGAAGGAGTTAAGAAAGTAACAACACCCTATTTTGTAATATGGGATTCAGATGATGCTTATCCTTCTGATTCCCTAAAAATACTTTATAATGAAATATCTAAATTACCATTAAATGGTGAGTTCATTGCTGTGATGGGGCTCTCAATGGATATAGAAGGAGAAATTGTAGGAGATAGTTACCCAATGGATGTGTATGATGGTTTTATACTAGACATTCGGTATAAGTATAAAGTACGTGGAGACAAAAATGGTATTTTTATAACAGACATTTACCATAAAGTTTTAAATCAAATAAATACTAAAAGATTTAGAAAAGGTGTTTACATACCCTACAGTGTTTTTTATAATAAATATGACGCTTTAGGATATAAAACACGATTTATAAATAAAATTATTCGAGTATATCATAAAGATGATAATGATACAGCTTCAGTTAGTAATACACGCTGGTTTGGAAGAAATCGTTATGGGTTAATGGAGGGACATCTGTCTTTTATAAATGAATATGGAAGTAAACTCCTAAAATTCCCTAAAGCATTGGTAAGAAACATAGTAGGATATCATGTTTACTCGCTAAGCCAAAAAATTAAATTTGTAGAAATCAATAGAAGATTAAAGCATTTCAGATGGCTGTCAATCCTACTTTTTCCCCTTTCATTTCTTTACTATAAGCTAAAAATGTAACTATGGAAAAGAAGAAAATTCTTTTTATTTATTATAAACTATACAGAGCTGGAGGAATAACTCGTGTTTTGGTTAATTTAGTAAATGAATTAGTCGAAAAATACGACATCACATTACTCATATTAACAGAAAAACAAGAACCTTTTTACCCAATTGACTCAAGAGTAAAAATCATTTATAAAAATATTTATGAACACTGGGCTTACACAAAATTATGTGTAGGAATTGATAGATATGCAAAATGGATTCCCAAACGTAGAAATATCAAGTATTATTTAGTCGATTTTGCAGCTCACCAAATATTAAATACATGGCTAAACAAGAATGGTAAAAAGTATGACACAATCGTTACTTGTATGTATAAACTTTCTGCAACAGCTTCAATTAATTCAAAAGTTAATTTCAAAACAATTGGATGGGAACATACCGGATATAAGGGAAGGGGAATTATATTTGGAAACATACTTCAGAAAAAACTACAAAAACTAAAAGGAATTATAACAATCAACAAAGAATCCCTTGAGTATTATCAAAAATATGGAAATGTGTATCTAATTCATAATATTGTAGGAGAGCCTTTTGAAAGTATAATCAAGACCAATAAGGAAAATTTAATTACATATGTAGGACGTCTAGACCAAGATAAAAATGTAATTGAATTACTAGAAATTATAAAAGAAGTACAGTTACCAATCAATTGGAAACTTCAGATTATAGGAGATGGTCCGGAAACTCAAAATTTAATTCAATTTGTACAAGAGAACAAATTAGAAAATCAAGTTAAATTTTTAGGTTTAAAAAATATAGATGAAGTTGTAAAATTACTCTCCAAGTCCAAAATATTTGCTTTTATATCGCTAAAAGAAGCACTCCCTACAATATTGATAGAAGCACTATTTTGTGGAAATGTATTGGTTTCCTATGACTGTAATTATGGACCATCAAGTATTATAAACGAAAAAAATGGCTTTTTAATCCCTCTTCGTGACAAGAAAGTCTTTAGAGAAAAACTTACTTACTTAATTCAAAATCCAAAAAAACTAGAAAAACTATGTGCTTCTGCTTATACAAGTGCTGAGAGTTGGAAAAAGGAAAAAGTAATATCTCATTGGAATGAAGTGCTTTCTAACGATAAGGGATTATCCTAAAGAGATAGTGCCTTAGTAGTCTAGTGTTTCGGTCAGTTTATCTTGCTCGTTATAAAACTTCCACTCATTAATTTCTTCTCCATTTTTGTAATGTCCGATACTTTCTAATTTTCCATTTGTGTGATACTCTTTATATTCTCCAAACCTTTTTCCATTTTCATCAAATTGTCCTTGTTTCTCTACAGTTCCGTCTTCATAAAAAGTTTTATGCTCTTTTTTCTCTTGCCCGTTGCAAGAAATGAACAACTGTAAAACTATAAATAGTGCGAGTAGTTTTTTTATTCTTCTATCGTTTCAATTTGTACAGAATGTTGATTTAGCATATTGCACAACGTCCCGCCGGATTTGTGAAGATTCCGAAGGTTGTAGCGAAGCTATGGAAACCGTAGAAACGCAGTACGGAGCGACAGCGGAAGTGCAGGAGAAAGAAGAACTAAAGGTTCAATTTCGACCAAACTGAGCCAATATTTTTTCAATGGAACTGAATTAAGAAAAAAAATGGAATTGAAAAATAGTGGTGACGAAAAAAGACGAATATTTCAATTTAGAGTTCAACCCCGCACTTTGCCAATACACTGTTAGCAGAAGGTTTTCTTAATCAAGTGCAAATTCTAAAATTTTTGTATAAACAATGACTACTGAAATTGCAAATACTACGGTATTGATAAGTATTGGAATTTTTAATTGCTTAAATATTTTATCATAGACAATTATAATTAGTAGAAAAATATAAATGATTACACACAAAAGACTTATTAAAAAACTGTATGCAATTATGTTACTGAAAATATTAATTTCAGGATATTCATAAGGATTAATTTCAGAGATATTTCCAAAATTTAG
>JBKEAG010000182.1:0-5164 GCA_047972025.1 Moheibacter sp. | reverse complement strand
GAGCTGAATACCGATTTATTTATAATATTGGCTACAAAATATTGGAAGACGGTTGGTATTTGGTAGTTAAAAATAATTAAACAGTTGTATAAGGGTTTTAAAAAAGACTTTATACCAAAGGAAGCATCTGAGAGTTCATTCATCACATTCAATATCATAGCAAGGTGTATACTTAATTACAAAAGAAGTAATTACAGCCAAAGGAATAAAAGTAATTGGCAGCTAAACGCAGCTATTTATATAGTTGCTTTGGAGAAGTTTTTCACCCATAACCGGTAAAAGTTTTTATATGACAACACAAAATGTCTGCAAAGAATTATTTGTAAAATATTTAGAAGACTTCAACAACCACAAACCAACAGAACTCAAGATAATGATAATTGACAACACCGCTTTTCATTCAACAAAAAATATTAAAATACTGGAAAACATCATTCTTTTTCCCATTCCTCCTTATTGTCCGGAGATTAACCCTACTAAAAAAATGTGGCAATGGATAAAGATAAAATTGCAATGAAAATACATGATACATTAGACGAGCTAAACCAAAAAATAGAGCTATTAATTAAAACCAAAAAAAAACGATATAACCAAATTCTTAGTGAATAAAAAGCTAAGAGTTATTTATTTTTATTCGTAAATCATAAATAAAGTCCTTTACTTCCACTAATTTAAAATGTTTTTTTTCAACTAAAGGATTGATAATGAAGTTCCACTCTTCAGGAATCACAGTTGATGGTATTTTTAAAATAGCTTCTCCCTTTTTCAATAACTTTGTTCCAAAGTCTTTTGTAGAATAAGGAGCTGGAATGTCACACCAATTCCCTGGTAGTCGTCTAGTTTTAATTTCCTTAATTTGACTTTCATCAATTTCAAAAACACATATACTCAAAGCACGAGGAATATAATCAATATTTACATTTACAGAATATTCAAGTGTAGCCAAAGAGCGACTTTCAGCAGTGTAAATACAAGGAGTACCTATATGATTCCAACGACCACCAAATAACTTAGCTCCCGTTCCATTTAAATCTTTTACATACTGAGTCCTACTTAAGCGATAAACGAACATACAAACTAAGAATAAACACCATAAGCTATTCTACCAATTAGGTTTCTAACCTCTTCTTTTCCATAATAATTGTCAATCAAATCAAATGGACGCACCCCTCCTAGTGCTTGGTTTTCTGTAAATATCCATTGATTAAAATTATTTTTATCCCCAAAAACCTCATAACCAAAAGAATACAAGTCTGCAAGCGATATAATACGCTCACTTACTTGATCACTAAATTTTTGGTTTCCTTTTTTACTAATTAATGTAGAACGTGTAACAGATAAAGCACTAGCAAGAGAATCATAGTCTAATGAAGTCACTTTTTTAAGGTTTTCTAAATAGGATTTAGAAATTCCTTTTTTTACAATTCTCATTTTTTGAATTGAAGTTAAATCATTTAGTGGTATGGCTACATTTCCTGTATAGTACACTGTAGGAGCCTCTTTTGCAAAATGATTATCTTCTGTCTGTTTATATATTTTAGAGTTCATTTTAGTATAATTTTATACTTTTAATAATTCAAATTTACACTTTTTTATTTGATTTTAAAAATAATTTTATACTATTAAAAGGCTTTTAAAGTAATCCTTTCTCAAGTAAATTTCACTAAAAACAACCATCACATATTTCGTCTATATTTTCCTCCTACACTAAACAATGAATTTGTGATTTCACCCAATGAATTATATTTTACAGATTCCATAATTTGTTCAAATAAATTACCATTATTCAAGGCTACTTCATTTAATTTTTGCAAACTTTTATCAGTATCATGATTATTTGCATTCTGGTAATTCTTCACTGCTTCTATTTGCACTTGTTTTTCCTCTTCCGTCGAACGGATAACTTCCTTTGGAGTTACTGTTGGTGAACCATCTGAACCTAAAAATGTATTCACACCTATAATTGGAAATTCTCCGGTGTGTTTTAAATGTTCGTAATACATACTTTCATCTTGAATTTTACCACGCTGATACATAGTTTCCATAGCTCCTAAGACTCCTCCTCTATCAGTCAATCGGTCAAACTCCGCATAAACAGCCTCTTCTACTAAATCTGTTAATTCTTCAATAATAAATGAGCCTTGAATCGGATTCTCATTTTTGGCTAACCCCAATTCTTTATTAATTATTAACTGAATTGCCATAGCACGGCGAACTGACTCTTCTGTCGGAGTCGTAATTGCTTCATCATACGCATTTGTATGAAGTGAGTTACAATTATCATAAATTGCGTAAAGTGCTTGTAAAGTCGTACGAATATCATTAAACGCGATTTCTTGAGCATGTAAACTTCTACCTGAGGTTTGTATATGGTATTTCAACATCTGTGAACGTTCATTTGCACCATATTTTAACTTCATCGCCTTTGCCCAAATACGCCTTGCTACACGTCCAATTACTGCGTACTCCGGGTCAATTCCATTTGAGAAAAAGAAAGATAAATTTGGAGCAAAATCATCAATATTCATTCCACGAGAAAGGTAATATTCCACATAGGTAAATCCATTTGCTAATGTAAATGCCAACTGAGAAATTGGGTTGGCGCCGGCTTCTGCAATATGATAACCGGAAATGGATACTGAATAGAAATTCCGAACTTTTTTATTAATGAAATATTGCTGCACATCACCCATCAATCGTAATGCAAATTCTGTAGAAAAAATACAGGTGTTTTGAGCCTGATCTTCCTTTAAAATATCTGCTTGAACCGTTCCACGAACTGTTGAAAGTGTTCTCTCTTTTATTTCATCATAATCAACTTTTGGCAAAATTTCATCTCCAGTTAAACCTAATAACATAAGTCCTAAACCGTTATTTCCTTCCGGAAGCTCACCATTGTATTTAGGGCGTTGCAGTCCTTTATCGTCAAATTTTTCTTTTAATCGTTGTTCAACTTTAGCTTCTAGACCTTTTTCTTTTATATAAATTTCACATTGTTGGTCAATAGCCGCATTCATAAAGAAACCAAGCAACATAGGTGCAGGACCATTAATTGTCATACTCACTGAAGTAGTCGGAGCACACAAATCAAAACCGGAATAGAGCTTTTTAGCATCATCTAAAGTCGCAATGGAAACTCCTGCATTTCCAATTTTTCCGTAGATATCAGGTCTTATTGCAGGATCTTGTCCGTATAAAGTTGGGCTGTCAAAAGCGGTTGATAAACGAGCTGCAGGCATTCCTAAACTTACATAATGAAAACGTCTGTTGGTACGTTCCGGTCCTCCTTCTCCGGCAAACATCCGTGTTGGATCTTCACCTGTTCGCTTAAATGGATAAATTCCTGCAGTAAAAGGAAATTCACCCGGTACATTTTCTTGTAAACTCCATTTCAAAACATCTCCCCATGCTTTATATTTTGGTAAACTCACCTTTGGAATTTGAAGATGTGAAAGCGACTCTGTATGTGTTTTAATTTTTATCTCCTTATCTCTAACTTTAAAAATATAATGTTCGTCTGAATATCGTTTTTTCTTTTCGTCCCAGGTTTGAATAATCGTTTTATTCTCAGGAGTTAATCGTTCTAATTTAGAATTTTTAATTTCCTCTAAATCAATATTTTGATTAGACTCTTTTAATATTTTACTCGAAATATCTAAGGCATAAACTTCTTGTGCTATCTCACTTTGTTCATTTGCCCATTTGTCATAGCTGTGATTGTTTTCTACAATTTCTGATAGATAGCGGATTCGTTTTGGTGGAATCACCGCAGTAACTTGCTCTTTTGCAACTTTATCAAATGCTAAATTAGACTCAAATTTTCCAGATGAAAATTCATTTAACCGATTCATCAATGTCTTGTACAACTCATTTGTTCCAGCATCGTTAAATTGAGACGCACGAGTTGGATAAACCGGCATATCACTAGGTGATTCTGAAAATCGTTCATGATTTCGTTGAAATTGCTTTTTTACATCACGAAGTGCATCCTCTGCTCCTTTCTTATCAAATTTATTTATGGCTACAATTTCTGCATAATCCAGCATATCAATCTTTTCCAATTGCGTTGCTGCACCATATTCTGGTGTCATAACATAAAGTGGTAAATCCGCATGTTCTAACACCTCGGCTCCTGATTGTCCAATTCCTGAGGTTTCTAGAATAATCAAATCATAACCTGCGGCTTTCAATATTTCCAATGCCGGAGCTACATGTTTGGAAATAGAGGAATTTGCTTGGCGTGTTGCCATAGAACGCATATAAACACGCGAGTTGTTAATGGAGTTCATTCTAATTCTATCACCCAAAAGCGCTCCTCCTGTTTTTCTTTTTGTTGGGTCAACTGAAATAATCCCAATGGTTTTTTCCGGAAAATCCAATAAATAACGACGAACCAATTCATCTACCAAAGAAGATTTCCCTGCTCCTCCTGTTCCTGTCATTCCCAAAATTGGAGTATTTTTCCCATCCGCTTCTTTTTTTAATTGTTGGTAAAAAGATTCGTATTCTTTTGCGTTATTTTCAAATGCAGAAATGGTTTGAGCTACTGTATAGATGTCTTTCTCACTCAAAGAATCTACCATATTTTGTGTTAAATTATTCCCTGTTGGAAAGTCAGATTTCATCACCAAATCATTAATCATTCCTTGTAATCCCATTTCTCGACCATCATCAGGAGAATAAATTCTTGCAATTCCATAATCCATCAAATCTTTTATTTCTGACGGAAGAATTACACCTCCACCACCACCGAAAATTTTAATATGCCCTGCTCCTTTTTCTTGAAGTAAGTCATACATATATTTGAAATATTCATTGTGCCCACCTTGATAGGAAGTCATAGCAATAGCTTGTGCATCTTCCTGAATGGCAGTATCTACCACCTCTTCTACACTTCTGTCATGCCCCAAATGAATGACTTCTACTCCAGTACGCTGAATCATTCGACGCATGATATTGATTGCCGCGTCATGTCCGTCAAAGAGGGAAGCCGCGGTTACAACACGAATAGCGTTAATTGGTTTATATACATCATTTCGGATATCAAACTCTTTTTTTTCAATTGTTTCTGACATTGTTTTGCATTTGTAAACAGACCTCAAAAATACAATTAATTAGGCATTAGGCAATAGCAAAGAATTAGAAGTTAAAATACAACGTTGAA
>JBKEAG010000088.1:0-13262 GCA_047972025.1 Moheibacter sp. | reverse complement strand
AGATTTTAGGTGAAGTTAAAAGCATTAATTCTTTAATTTTTTTATGTTCAATTAAGGTAATCAATGTTTCGGAAAATTGTTTTGCCAATATGCCTTTGTTTTGTTTTTCTTCTAAGGCTTTCATCAAGGCAGCTAACCCGGTTTTTGTCCCTTCGAAATAGTTTCCGTTTTTAAAATTTGGAATAAAAGCCGTATCGATAATCTGTTTTGTTTCATCATCGCTCAAAATATGTTTTATGCCATTTCCGTTTTGGATTCGCATTTGGCGGAACTGACGCGAAATAGCAATGAGAATGCCGTTGTCTTTCTCTTTTTGCCCGACTCCCCAAGTGTTGGCAAGTGCAAGTGTATAATCGTTAAAATTTTCTTTGTTGCATTGTAATTCGCCAAGTGTTACAAGGGCTATTTGATGGTTTGTCCGATGTTGAAAATAAACGATAAGGCTGTCCAATTGCGTTATTTCTGCTTTAGTGAAGAGTTGTTCAAAATCACTTGTGTAGGAAATAGGACTGGGCATTGTAGAACTACCCAAAACCGTATTTTCTTTTTGCCCATAGCCAAAAACCTGTACAAAAATGAACAAAAACAGAGTGATATATTTTTGGAATTTCATTAAAATTAAGAAAAAATGACCTCATCTGTAAAGATATGAAATTTATTATACCTTTACCGTTTGTTATAGAAAGGCATGAATCGATTTACACTTTTAAAAAATCGAAACTTAAGTAAATGGGTTGGTTTTCTTTTTGCTGTGTTGATTTTTGGCTCTACAATTTGGTATTCTAATCAGTTTATAAAACAATTAAAAAGAGAAGAGCAGGTTAAAATAGAAAATTATGCAGATGCAGTCCAACTTTTGGGGTCAGATGAGGTGCTTTCATCAAAAGTACAAGATTACCTAATCAAAATTGTACGTGGAAATACAACTATGCCTGTTTTGCTTTTAGAAGAAACAGGTGAAATTAATCAAGTTTTAAATATTCGTTCGGAAATTCAATCTGATTCTACAAAAATGAATCAACTTATTACCCGAATGAAAGAGTTGCATGAACCGATTGTAATTGATCTAGGAATTTTGGGGAAGCAGTATGTTTATTATGAAAATTCACCATTGCTGAAACGCCTTCAATATTACCCAATTATTCTAATACTCATTATTATTCTATTCGTTTATTTCAGCTATTGGTATTTCAAAACATTAAAAAACACGGAACAGAGTTTCCTCTGGGCGGGAATGGCAAAAGAAACAGCACATCAGATAGGAACTCCATTGTCATCACTACTAGGTTGGGTAGAGATTTTGAAATTAGAAAAAGTAGATCAAGAACCGGTAAGGGAAATAGAGAAAGATATATACCGTTTGAACGAAATAACAGAACGCTTTTCTAAAATAGGTTCATTACCTGAGCTTGAAACTAATAACGTTGTTGAAATTACAAGAAATACAGTTGATTATTTACGAGGTAGAATTTCTCAAAAAGTAGATTTACAATTTAATTCAAATAAAGAAGAAATTAGAATACCGCTTAATGTTGCTCTATACAGTTGGGTTATTGAAAATTTGGTGAAGAATGCAGTAGATGCTATGCAGAATAAAGGAGCAATTACAGTTTATGTTTCAGATTCAGAAAAAAGGGTTACCATTTCTGTGATGGATACAGGTCCGGGTATTTCAAAGAATTTATATAAGCGAATATTTGAACCGGGCTATACAACTAAAACCAGAGGTTGGGGACTTGGGCTTTCATTAGCAAAACGGATAATTGAAAATTACCACAAAGGAAAAATTTATGTGGCAAAATCCGATAGAACTACCGGGACTGAAATTCAAGTAGAGTTAAGAAAGTAATACTTGTTTACACCTTAAAATTAGAATCCTAGAATCATTTTTGCAATTAGAAAGTAGATAAAAACACCAAATATATCATTACTCGTTGTAATGAACGGACCAGTAGAAACAGCAGGGTCAAGCCCTCTGCTATTTAGAAATATTGGAATAAAAGTTCCTATAACCGCTGCTAAAACTACAACTGTAATGAGTGCAATGCAAATGGTGATGGAAACAGAATAAGAGGTATTGAATACAAAGTGGCTAAAAAATAAAACAATGATAGCAATACCTAAACCGTTTAGTAACCCCAAAAGGAATTCTTTTCCTAGCAATCGCCAAACTTCTCCTTTTATAGTACCGTTGGCTAAACCTTGTACAACTATTGCCGATGATTGGATTCCTACATTTCCGGCAGTGGACTGAATGAGTGGTACAAATAATATTAATATTTTATACTTCTCTAAAGCCGTACTAAATCCATTAATGATACTAGCGGCACAAAGCCCACCAAACATTCCGATTAGTAACCACGGAAGCCGAGCTTTTGTCAGTGTCCAAATGCTGTCGTCTGAGTCAACATTTTGAGTAATACCTGCAGCCAATTGATAGTCCTCATCTGCTTCTTCCTTCATTACATCTATAACATCATCTACCGTAATGATTCCCAATAACCGTGTCAACTCATCTACCACAGGAATCTCTAATAAGTCATATTTTTGAATAAATTTAGCTACATCTTCGTCGCTATCATCTGCCTTTACATAGTAAACGTTTTTGTTGTAAACTTCCTCCAATTTGGTGTTGGCAGAGGTGGTTAGTAATTTTTTAAGACTTAGTGTGCCTAGTAACACATTGTCATCATCTACAACATAGACAGAGTAAACTTCTTCTAAATCTTCTGCCTGTTTGCGCATTTCTCGAACTGCTCGTATAACATTCCAGTTTGTATTTACCATAACAAACTCTTTCCGCATAAGACCACCGGCAGTATCCTCATCATACCGAAGTAAATCTACAATGTCCTGCGCATGTTCTTTATCTTCTAACTGCGCTATCACTTCATCTTGCTTTTCCTCAGACAATTCACCGATTACGTCCACCGCATCATCAGTATCCATTTCATTGATGAGTTCTTCTGCAATTTCTTTTGGTGAAAGTAGTTTTAGAAGTTTTTTACGATCTTCTTCTTCCAGTTCAAGCATTACGTCAGCCGAAACCTCATTGTCCAACAAAGAAATCAAATAGGACTGTTCTTCCAAATCAAATTCAGAGAAAATTTCGGCAATATCGGCAGGGTGGAAGTCCACCAATAAATCCAATACTTGTTTTGAATTTTTCTCTTGAAGAAATTCAGAAAGTTCTGCTATAAAATCTTTGTTGATTTCTACCTTCACACGTTTAAATTTTTTAATACTCGGTTTTATTTAACTTAATCTAGAAGTTAATTCAATAAATTGCTCTACAGAAAGTTGTTCTGCTCGCAAGTTAAGTAAATTATCGTCAATTTCATTTAGTGATAAATTTAAACTTTTCAGTGCATTTCTAAGTGTTTTTCGTCTTTGGTTAAAAGCTGTTTTCACCAATTGAAAAAACAACTTTTCGTCTATTTCTAAATGTTCACGATAGCGAGTCAGACGAATGACCCCCGATTTTACTTTAGGGGGTGGACTAAAAACATTTTCAGAAACGGTAAATAAATATTCAGCTTTGTAGTAAGCCTGTGTTAAAACGGATAAAATCCCATATATTTTAGAACCTTCTTTGGTACAAATTCGCTCAGCAACTTCTTTTTGAAACATACCGACCATTTCAGGAATTTGAGTTTTATTTTCGAGTATTTTAAATACAATTTGAGATGAAATATTATAAGGGAAATTCCCTAGAATAGCAATAGGATTTTGAGTGAATTTTTCAGAGAGATTCATTTTTAGGAAATCTTCTTCAAAAACAGAAAGATGAGGATATTTTTTTTTTAAATAAGCAACTGATTCTGAGTCAATTTCTACTACAGAGATGGCTCTACTATCCCGTAAGACATACTGAGTCAAAACACCCATTCCAGGGCCTATTTCCACTACTTTTTCATAGTCTTTCCAGCTTAAACTATCTACAATTTGTTTGGCAATATTTTCATCAGTTAGAAAATGTTGTCCCAAATGTTTTTTTGCTTTCACCTTCATTTTGCGAAGGTAGTTATTTAAATCAATCGAAACTAGTAGCATAAATTCATAAACTTTCCCTAAAAATGAGTTCAGGATTTAATCTGAGAAAGTTTTTTTATACCTTAGCCCAAAATTTAAATTTAATGTCGAAACAAAGCGATAAATTTAATCAAGGCAGACTTCGTTCTTCAAATATTACTGTGGTTATCAGTATTGCCTTGGTACTTTTTTTATTGGGACTATTTGGGCTGATTGTTATCAATGCTCAGAGTTATGCAGACCATATTAAGGAACAATTGAAAATAGAAGTGTTTTTTAGTGATGAGTATGACCCGAAACAACAAGACAAAGAACTAGCGCGTCAGCAAGAATACATAGATTCACTAAAAATAAAACATTCATTTATAAAAAATACGCAATATATTTCTAAAGAACGTGCTTCTCAGATAGCAAAAAATGAATTAGGAATTGATGATAATGCAATATTTGAAGCCAATATATTTCCGGCATCTGTTCAAGTAACCTTAAAACCAGAGTTTGTAAATAAGGTACAAGTGGACAGCATCAAACAAGTTTTGGGTCAAAATCCTATTGTAGATGAGGTTGTAAATGATGATGAGTTAATGACTACGGTTTATAATAATATTGATAAAATACGCTTTTGGCTGATGATTTTGGCAGTTATTTTTCTTGTTATTGTAATGGTATTAATCAATAATTCCATTCGACTTCGAATCTACGCCAAACGATTTAGTATAAAAACCATGCAGTTAGTAGGAGCAAGGAGAAGGTTCATCATCAAACCGTTTTTACTACAAAGTGCATTTTTAGGGTTTTTAGGTTCGGTATTGGCTATATTGGCTTTAGGAGGACTTTGGTATTATTTTTCATCACTGGTGAAATTACCTTGGTGGAATCAAGATTATTATTTACTAATGGCAGTATTAATTATAGTAGGTGTAGTTATAGCTTTGATAAGTACAGGGATTTCTACCTGGCGTTACCTTCGACTACGAACAGATCAATTGTATTAATTAAAGACTTAAATAATTCATTTACAAATGAGTAAAAAAGATAAATCGGAAGTTTCAAATTTTAGTTTTCTATTTGAAAAAAAGAACTATCTGTTTATGATAATTGGGATTGTTGTAATTCTAACCGGATTTTTATTAATGATGGGTAATGATGCCAATACTCGTCCGGATGGTACATTTGATACAAATTATTGGAATGAAGGAATTTTTTCTTGGAAGCGTATTAGACTAGCACCCTTTGTGGTACTGCTTGGTTTTGCAATAGAAATATATGCTATCTTACTCAACCCTTCTAAAAAGAATGCTGAATGACGATGTTAGAAGCGATTATCATCGCAATTATTGAAGGTCTTACAGAGTATCTACCTATCTCTTCTACTGCCCATATGGGGTTTACAGCAGCACTTATGGGAATGCCGGAAGATGAATTTCTGAAAATGTTTCAAGTATCCATTCAGTTTGGAGCCATTCTCTCTATTGTCGTTTTGTATTGGAAGAAATTTTTTGATTTTTCAAACTTTACATTTTATATTAAATTGGCAATTGCTGTAATTCCGGCTCTAATTTTAGGATATTTATTCGATGATAAAATTGAAGCAGTACTAGGAAATCAAATAGCTATTTCATCTGTTTTGGTACTAGGTGGAATTATTTTATTATTTGTAGATAAGTGGTTTAAAAACCCTAAAATTGATGACGAAAAAGAAATCACAATCAAAAAAGCATTGACAATAGGCTTTTGGCAATGTTTGGCAATGATGCCCGGAACCAGTAGGTCAGCTGCTTCTATCATAGGAGGGATGACTCAAGGACTGTCTAGAAAAGCAGCAGCCGAGTTTTCGTTTTTTTTGGCTGTACCGACAATGTTAGCAGTTACCGTTTATTCTGTTTTTGTAAAAACATGGGGGAAAGGAACTACAAACGAAATGAAAGGATATGAAATGATTATACAAGATCAACAGCACATTCTTTTATTTTTAGTAGGAAATGTAGTGGCTTTTATTGTAGCAATGATAGCAGTAAAAACATTCATTGCAGTATTGACCAAATATGGATTTAAATTTTGGGGATGGTATAGAATTATTATTGGAATTATCCTGTTAATTTATTTTTGGAATCAACCCAAATCAAATGATGAAACTACCGAAACCTCACAGATAACTTCCGTACAAATTCAAATGGCAAATGAACCTTGAAGAAATTCAACAAGGAAAAATATTCTTGGTTGATAAACCATTGGATTGGACATCATTTGATGTAGTAAATAAAATTCGATGGAACATTCGTAAATCCTATTCCATAAAAAAAATAAAAGTAGGACACGCAGGAACATTAGACCCAAAAGCAACAGGTTTACTAATTGTCTGTACCGGAAAATTTACAAAACAAATTGATAAGATTCAGGCTGAATCAAAAGTTTATACCGGAACAATTAAACTAGGTGCAACAACACCTACTTATGATACAGAATCAGAAGAAGATATTTTGTTTCCGATAGAACATATAACGGAAGAATTAGTAAACCTAGCCACAAAACAATTTATTGGTGAAATTGAACAATATCCCCCCATACATTCGGCTATAAAACAAGATGGGAAAAGATTATATGAATTAGCTAGAGTAGGAAAAGAGGTTGAATTAAAAGCCCGAAAAATAACAATCTTTGACTTTCAAATTACACAGATAAATTTACCATTTATCCAATTTGAAGTACATTGTGGAAAGGGGACTTACATACGTTCACTAGCACATGACTTCGGAAAAGTACTAAATTCCGGTGGATACTTGACTGAACTGCGAAGAACTAAAATAGGTAACTATTCAGTGTCAGATGCAGATAATAGCTCATTAGAAAAAAGTTATTTTGATTCATAAAAAGTATTAGTTCGTTTTATATTTCTCAATCAAACTCCTAATTTTTTGTCGTCTATTTTCCGGAGACGGGTGTGTACTCTGAAACTCAGGGACACTACCTCCACCTGAAGCTGCTTCTAAAATATCCATAACGCCTATGAGTGCTTCAGGATTATATCCGGACTCTACCATAAACCTAACCCCTAGCTCATCACTTTCTAGCTCATCTTCCCGACCATATTTCATATTGACCATATTGGCAACAACCTGTGCATAATATTGTGAATTATAATCTCCACCAGCCACACCTGCAGCTCCGGCAATCCCTTGTGTTAACTCTTGCTTTGCCATTTGTTGCGCACTATGGCGTGCAATAACATGCCCGACCTCATGCCCTAAAACTCCGGCAAGTTGGTCAATGCTTTCAAGCCTTCCTAAAAGACCTTCTGTTATAAAAATTTGTCCTCCTGGAAGTGCAAACGCATTAACGGTTTGTTGGTCAGCCAATAAGTGAAATTCAAAAGGATACTGAGACTGAGCTGCAATACTATTTCTAACGATGCTTTCCCCAATGGAATCTACTAAATACCTTGCTTGAGCATTTCTACTCAAACCACCAAATTCTGCTGCCATTTGTGGAGCACTATTAAGTCCTAATGTAATTTCATCTTCTTTTGATAAATTTAAGTATTGTTTCTCACCGGTTATGTCATTAATTTCAGATGAAGAGTAAAATTTAATTAAAGAAAATATAACAATTCCGGCTGCGATTAAAATCCTAAAAAGTAATGCAGAACTTTTGTTTCTCATATTAATTTAGATTGTTAGTTCATCAAATATAAAGAAATTTCATTCGGTTTTTTGTAAATTTGGCATTCATTTAAAAACTAAAATTAATGCTTTCAGAACTTTTCCCACTATTAATCCTTTTAGGGTTTTTTGTTTTATTGATTGGAGGGATTCTTCTAGTCGCTTATTTAGCATCACAAAGTAGAAAGAAAAAACAAACAAAATTACTCGACCAAATCCCAAAAGAAGCAGAATTTTCTGCTTTTGTACGATTTAACCGAGGAAAACAGCAGGACAAGTTTATGAAAGTAAAAGCCTTTGAAGGAAGTGGTGTAATTTATCTGATTGATGAAAATGTTTATTTTAAAGGAACCAAAGGATTCAACCATACATTTAACCTACGAAATTCTAAAGTATTTTGGGAAGGTGAGAATTTAGTAAATGGACTATTAAAATGGTTTAGTATAGGTGATGCAGATGAGAAACTCTACCTGAATGTAGAAACCGGAATGTTTATTTTCCATACAGGAGGAGATAAACCTACAACAAGAAGTATTCATGATGAAATTCTACTGAAACAAGCAACTTTAAAATAAATATAAACTTTCAATTGCTTTTTAGTTTGGTTAAGTGTAGAAGAAGCCCTACATTTGCACCCAATTTAAAATTTATTATAAATGACTCATTATGAAACTGTTTTCATTTTAACTCCCGTTCTATCTGACGCTCAGGTGGAGGAAGCAGTTAAAAAAGTAGAAGATTTCCTAAAGGAAGAAAAAGCGGAAATCGTAATCAAAGAAAATTGGGGCTTGAAAAAATTAGCTTACCCAATTCAGAATAAGCGAAATGGATTTTACCATTTGATTGAATTTAAGTCAGATAACCAAGAATTGATTTCTAACCTAGAATTGATGTTTAAACGTGATGAGCGAGTTCTTCGTTACTTAACAGTAAAATTGGACAAGCACGGTATTGCGTGGGCAGAAAAACGCAGAACAAAGTTAAAAACAGAAAAATCTAACGCTTAAAATCTAGAATTATGGCAATTGATGAATTAGCAAAAAAAGCAGCAGCAGGAGGTGAGAGCGAAATCCGTTATTTATCTCAACTTGATATACAAACACAATCTACTAAGAAATTTTGCCGTTTCAAAAAATACGGTATTAAGTATGTAGACTATAAAGATCCAGACTTTTTGTTACAGTTTGTAAATGAGCAAGGGAAGATTTTACCACGTCGTTATACAGGAACTTCCATGAAATACCAAAAGAAAGTTTCACAAGCGATTAAACGTGCTCGTCATTTGGCATTGATGCCGTTTATTGGAGACCAAATCAAATAAGTAAAACCTAAAAAGCGATAGAAAATGGACATTATATTAAAACAAGATGTAGAGAATTTAGGTTTTGAATTTGAAATTGTTTCTGTAAAACCGGGTTATGCGAGAAATTTCTTGATTCCTCAGGGAAAAGCTGTTTTGGCAACTGCAAAACAAAGAGAGGAGTTAACTAAAACATTAGAAACTCGTAAAGTAGAAGAAGAAAAATTAATTTCTGCAGCAAAAGAAAAATCATCTAAACTAGAAGGTTTAAATGTAAAGATTGAGGCAAAAGTAGGTTCAGGAGATAAACTATTTGGTTCTGTTAACAACGCAGATTTAGCAGAAGCGTTGAATAAAGCCGGAGTTGAAATTGAAAGAAAGAATATCAAGATTCCAGGTAATACAATTAAACGTCTAGGAAAAAATACGGCTAAAATCCGTTTTCATAGAGAGGTTGAAATTGATTTTGATTTTGAAGTAGTAGCAGACCAAGAGTCTATCAAGCGTGCTGAAGATGCTGCAAAAGCAAAAGCTGAAGTTGCAAAAATGGATGCTGAAAGAGCTGCTAATGCTGATAATGTGGATGATTCTAGTTTTAACTATGACAACCCATTGTTGACCAAAAAGGAAGAAGTAGTAGAAGAGAAAGTTGAGGAGACTCCTGTTTCTGAAACTGAAACCCCTTCTGAAGAAGCAGAGGCTTAACAATTTATTTCTTAATAGCTTAAAAAAACCACCTAAAAAGGTGGTTTTTTATATAATAAGGATATCAGACATCATCACTCTTTTGTTCTAGAAATGGGCTATACATCATTATAGCATGGTTTTCAGCTAGTAATTTTTCTACTTGTTGCCCATTTTTTTGTTTCTCAATTTGAATAATTCGGTTATGTCTTGTATAGCCACCCCAAAATTGCTGTTTCATAATATGATCCTGCTCAACCACTTCAAAATGACTATTGATAGTATTTTTTGAATAAAGTTCTCCATACAAGTAATTTTCATCCATAAAGAGTAATACCTGAAACTCATTATCCGTTTGGTTAACGACTTGAAGATCTATATAATTATACGAAAGTGTAGCACCAGCTCCAAAGGGGACTTTTCTATTAATATCAGGGAAAACATCAAACCCATGCCGGTGTCTTTCTGTAATCGTTAGAGGAGAGTGTGCAAAAATCCAAAATAGAAGATTACCCAATTGACATAACCCTCCACCGATTCCTGATTCAATTTTTCCTTGATTGAGAACGAGTCCGTTTAAATATCCTTTAGCCTTAGTAGTTCTTCCTACATTTTTCCAAATAGAGAATGTCTCACCGGGCTTTATAACAATTTTGTCTAAATGCTGAATAGCAATTCTAAGATTCGTTCGTTTATTTTCTTGCAAAATCATATCTACATCTTTCAAAGGACGTAGTATCATAGATTGATGTTTAAATACAAGGTGATGAAAAGGTTGATCTTTTATCTGTTTTGCCCAATTCGTTTTTCCCAAAATCCACTCAACTTTTCGTTTCCCAATATAGAACTCTTTACCTAAAATCTGTCTAATTGGACTTCGGTATTTTGGCTGTTGGACTTCATTCATCTTTAAAATGAAATTGGTAAAAGAAGTTTAAATTCACACTCCATCTTCAATTATTTTTTTGATTCTCTTTTCGATTTCTGCTTTCTTTTGTACCTGATTTTGTCTTTCCGCTTCTAATTTATCAAGTTTTGCAACTATTGATTTGATTTTGTCTTTCTCAAAGGGTATTTCCAAATTTTCAACTGAATCTTTGTTTAAAGTATCTCCTTTTGTTGCCCGATTTGTTTCATAGTTCAAGGTTGGTAAAATGTAGTAAAGATATTTTCTGATTATTGGGTCTTCTACAATTAAACCTGCAATTGCTTCATTGGTGTAAAGTGGTTTTTTAGTAATTGCAACTTTTCCAATTGAAAGTTTAAAACTGAACAATAAGGTTTCTTTCGGTAATAATTTATCAGGTTTAATAGCCAAATCTGTAATTTTTTCTTCCGAATCTTCTATGTACATATTATCCCCAATATCGCCAACTTTTATCCAAGTATTTTTACCACCAAACCAATACGCATCATCATTTCTGTTCGGTGTAAATCCCATTATTATTTTTTTGTCTTTTAGTAACTCCTTTAACTTTACAATTTCTCCTAACTGTTCTGTCTTTAGATAGTTGTTCATTGATAATTGGTAGTCATTTTCAATGATTTTCTTAACTGGTACAAAAAACGATTTATCTGTTTCTAACTTTTCTTTCCAAATTTGACGCAACTGAATTAAATCATCTTCTTGTATTTTTCTACGTCCTTTTTTACTGCCTGTTTGTTTAAAACCATCTTCTTGTACATCAAAAAACCAAACTTTTTTAGTCGATTTTCCTTTTTCAAAGAATATTATACTTGTTGGTTGTCCTGTATATGGTTTAAAAACGAAGTTGTGTAGTCTAATTATGGCATAAACATTAGCTTGTTCAACTAAGAGTTTTCTAATTCTGACATATTCTTTTTGAGTGTCGAACAAAAGTCCTTCTGGTACAACAACAGCACAACGACCATCTTTTTTTACAGAGTCGTAAATATGCTTCATAAAAATTGGATTGGCATCTGAAGTTTCAAAGCCATAAAAATTTCCGTAATCTGTTTTTTGTGAAAAAGCAAAGTTAGTCAAGCAAACATCATATTTTTCTTTAACGGGAAATTCAAGAGAATCTTTTTGCTCAATATTGTTATGACCATCTCCCATAATAATCATATTCATTTTGGCAATTCTTGAGGTTGTTGAAATCTCTCGTCCAAAAACAGTATGATTTTCTAAAATTTCAATGTTCTTTTTCGTGTGTTTGCATTTGTTTTTAATATTCTTAAAAGCTTCGATTAGGAAACCACCTGTTCCGCAACAAGGGTCATAAATAGTTTCTTCAAATTTTAGGTCGAGCAAATCAACCATTAATTTTACAATATGACGAGGCGTAAAATATTCACCTAAGTCATTACCTACACTTATAGAGTTTTTTAAGAAATATTCAAAAGCATCTCCTTTAATATCTGAATTTGTATCAAGTAAGTTGCCTAATTTGGAAATTCTATTGACAATTTCTTTTAGATTGTCAGCCTTGTTGATTAGAAGTTTTTTATTGAAAATATCGCTTGAATGATTATACTCTCTATCAAAACGAGGTAAGACAATTTTATTGATATACTGCTGTAATTCGTTTGCGTTTTTTTCGTGGTATGATTCCCAACAATACATTTCTTCTAATCTTCTTTTTTCTCCACGTTCTTCTCGCTGATTTTCAATATCACTTATGAGTTTTAAGAACAGAAGATTTGAAAATTCTGAAAATCTTTCTCGCCCTTCACTAAGTCCATCTTTTCTCAGAATATCATTAGCTTCTTGGAAAATTTTTATAAGCTCAATTTTTGAATGAGTAACTTTTTGCTCACTAAAAATTTTACTACCACCTTCAATAAAGAGTTTAATCCGTTTTTCCGATAAAAAGTCCGTTACGAGTTCGGAATTATAATACAAGTAGTCATTATCATCAAGGTGAAATGCTTGTATAAAAAGACCATCTGTTATAAAGACTATTTTTACTCCAAGTGGTTTAGCATATTTTTCTACACCTTGTTTTAATGCTTTTTCTAAACTTTGACCTACTTTTTTAGCTTCAATGATAGCAATTGGCTCTAAACTATCAGAAGAGTAAAGAACATAATCAGGTTTGTTACCTTTAAATTTTTTATTTTCTTTTACTGTTCTTACTCTCTCTGTAAAACAATTACAACTAGGACTACTTTCATCTAAATTCCAACCCAGGTTTATTAACCAATTGTTTATTTTGGTTCTGGTCGCACTCTCCAAAGGTTTTGTGTATTTAGCCATAGTTACTTTATTTTAGTTTTTATACACCCAAGGAAAATTAGGTGAAAACTATTTAACCTATACAATTTCAGCACTAAGACCACGGTCTATTAGAGCGGAACACATAGGTTTTAGGAAGTCATAACTTCCTGATTTTACTTCACATTTTCCTTTGTAGTGAACCAACCAAGTACATTGTTCAGCTTGTTCAGAGGAGTGTTTGCAAACTTCCATTAAAGACATTATCACAAAGTCAAACGTATTGACTTCGTCATTATGTAAAACAATGGTATTTTTTTGTTCCTCTGCCGTCAAAACATCTACATCAGACTCTTCTTTCCACAGTGGATTTGTATGTTGTTGTTTACTATTCAAAACGTTTACATTT
>JBKEAG010000046.1:0-1927 GCA_047972025.1 Moheibacter sp. | reverse complement strand
TTTGAAAATAGAACCCCCGTTAAAGCAATGGAATAAAGTAATTTTTGGTTTTTATAAATAGAATTTAATCCCAAGAAAGTGAAAAACACCAACATCATATCGTTGTTTATAATCGTGCTTTGAGCCAATAAAGTAGGTTCTACCAACACGAGGATTGTCACAAATATTGGAACATTCTTTAGTTTATTCTCTTTAATAAAAAGTATTAATTGCCAATAAACACCAATGTTAAAGAGCAATAATAATAATCGACTGTACTCAATTGTCCGATCAGTAAATTTCCATGTAGTCGCCAATAGCAATTCCCAAAGAGGTGGGTGTCCGGAACTAATTTCTGTAGGAACAACCCATTGTGAGAAATTATGATCAAAAAGCCAAGTAGCTCTAGATGATTTACTGGTAGCATCCCAAAAAAAAGGAACATTCCATGTCAAAAAGTATAGACCTATTAGAAAAAAGATAGACCCAATCAATAAAAGGTTGTATGGCTTTTTTAAATCAAACATTAAAAAGAAAATGCATCACATCGCCATCTTTTACGATGTAATTTTTTCCCTCAACATTTAGTTTTCCTGCTTCCCGACATTTTGTTTCTGAACCGTATTGAACGAAATTTTCATACGAAATCACTTCTGCACGGATAAACCCCTTTTCAAAATCGGTATGAATGACTCCGGCTGCCTGCGGTGCTGTAAACTCTTTTTTAATTGTCCATGCTCGAACCTCTTTTACACCTGCTGTAAAGTAAGTTTGTAAGTCTAGTAACGAATAAGCAGAACGAATCAACCGGTTAACACCTGGTTCTTCCAATCCTAATTCATCCAAAAATATTTGTCGCTCTTCGTAGGTGTCCAATTCTGTAATATCAGCTTCAATTTGTGCTGCCAAAACCAAGACTTCTGCATGTTCATTTTTCACAGCTTCTTTGACCGCTTCTACGTATTGATTTCCATTTTTCACAGCTTCTTCGTCAACATTGCATAAATAAAGTACGGGTTTGAAAGTAATTAACTGTAACTCTTCTAAAATTCCAATTTCATCACTTTCCAAGTCCATTTCACGAAGATTTTTCCCTTGCTCCAATTCAATCTTTGCTTTTTCGAGTACCTCTGCAATTTTTAGCTCCTCTTTATTTCCACCTTTTGCCATTTTTTTGGCTTTTTCAATTCTTTTTTCAAGGGTTTCCAAATCTTTCAATTGCAATTCGATATCTATGGTTTCTTTGTCCCGAACCGGATCAATGGAACCGTCAACATGAGTGATATTTTCATTTTCAAAACAACGCAAAACATGGACAATGGCATTACACTCACGAATATTTGCCAAAAACTGATTTCCTAATCCTTCACCCTTACTCGCTCCCTTTACAAGTCCGGCAATATCTACGATTTCCACAACAGCGGGAAGTACACGCTCCGGTTTCACCAATTCTTCTAATTTGTAAAGTCGGGGGTCGGGTACAGAAACCGTTCCAACATTGGGTTCTATGGTACAAAATGGATAGTTTGCCGATTGTGCTTTGGCATTAGACAAACAGTTAAAAAGTGTTGATTTTCCTACATTCGGTAAGCCGACAATTCCACATTTCATGATGTAAAGCTAAAAATTCTGGGCAAAGATACTTTTAATTGTTTGATTTGAAAATAGTATATATGAAGTTAAAAAACCTCAAGATTTTTAAAGTCTTTGAGGCTTAATATATTATTGTATCAACAAACAGCTTACCAGATGTATGTCTAAGCAAGTTTGTATTGAAATGATTTTGAAACTGTTTCTGCTTTTTTAGATGCTGAATAATCATAGAACCCTTCCCCTGATTTCACTCCTAATTTGCCCGCCATTACCATATTGACCAAAAGAGGGCAAGGTGCATATTTTGGATTTTTGAACCCATCATACATTACATTTAAAATAGACAAGCAAACAT
>JBKEAG010000004.1:0-4792 GCA_047972025.1 Moheibacter sp. | reverse complement strand
GGTGTTTGGGTTGACAATATAGTGGTAGAAGGTGTCTTTGCTGAAGACCCCACAACAACTCAGATTGAAGGGCTACCGTCCGGTAGTGATTTCCCTGTTGGAACTACTACAAATACTTTTCAAGTGACCGATGCTAACGGTAATTCTACTACCTGTTCTTTTGATGTAATAGTTGATGACGGGATAGCTCCTGAAATAAATTGTCCGGATGATAAGACTGTAGAAATTCCTGTAGGAACAACTTACACCCTTCCGGATTATTGGACAGATGGTGAGGTTACGGCTAATGATGCTTGCTCTGACATAGTTAATCAAGCACAATACCCAAGTCCGGGAACAGAACTTGCCCCGGGTGTTCATAACATTATATTTACCGTTCAAGATGTTTCCGAAAACATGGTTGATTGTATGTTTCAACTAACGGTAGAAGAAGTAATGGCTGTAAGTGATGCTGAGTTTGCTGATTTAATTACAATCTATCCGAATCCTACCGATAATCTTGTCAAAATTTCTAATCAAACCAATGAAATAATCAAAAAGATTATACTTACCGATTTAAGCGGTAAACAAGTTCAGGAGTTTAACATTAACAATGGAAAGAATGAAAACACCATATCAGTAAGACACTTATCTAGCGGTACATACATCCTATTAATTGTTAGTGATAGAAATACTGTTATCAAAAAGCTAATTAAAAAATAGATTTATTTTATATTTTTTCTAGGATTCAAAGTCTTAAAAAGACTTTGAATCCTTTTGTTTTTTTCAGAAAAAAGAATATTCTTCCATAGCCGTTTGAATTTTGATTAAATTTGAGCAGATTTTGATTATGCGGATTTCAGTCATTATTTTGTATCTTCTATTTGTACTTTCTTGTGCGCGTCAGGGTTCGCCATCCGGAGGTCCAAAAGATACTACTCCACCCAAACTTATTCAGTCGTTGCCTGATACACTTTCTTTGAATGTTCCAATTGATTTAACAGAAATTAAAATTGATTTTGATGAGTATGTGATTTTAAAAGATCATACGACAAACATTGTCATTTCTCCACCGTTTGAATCTTCCGCTACTTTTATGCCCGTAGGAACCGCCAGTAAAACTGTAAAAATTAGACTTAACGAAACACTACAAGAAAATACCACATACAATATCAACTTTGGAAATGCCTTACAAGACAACAATGAGGGGAATAAACTTCCTTATTTCAACTATGTTTTTTCTACCGGTGAATACATAGACTCCCTTCAATTGACGGGGAAGGCTGAAGTTCCTTATCTGAAAGAACAACCCAAAAATCTACTTGTTGCGCTTTATAAAATAGATTCTACTTATTCAGATAGTGTCGTTCTCACAAAAAAGCCATTTTATATTGCCAAAGTAGATACTGCCAATTTGTTTAAACTAAACTATCTGCGACAAGGTAAATACCAAATGATTGCATTTGATGATGAAGTCCAAAATACACAATTTGATATAGGAAAGGAGAAATTTGGTTTTATAAAACAACCAATTAATTTGTCAGAAAATAAAACGATTGATATTGAATTATTTGACCAAATCCCACCTTATAAAGTCGGGAAAGCTGAACAAAAAGAATACGGACATCTAGTCTTTCGTTTCAGTGGACAACCTGAAAGTGTAATAGTTGAACCATTGGATTTTGATTTTACTACTTCAAAAACTTCTTATATACCCAAAAGTGATTCACTAAATTTCTGGTTCGACCCCAGTGTGGACTCAATTGCTGAAGGTTCAAAACGGTTTAAATTTTTAATAAAACATAAGGAACAAATGGACACAGTTTCATTGGTTTATAGTTCAAAAAAAGAACATTCACTCAAATTTGAACGAAAAAGCAAATTAGACTATTCGGCACAGCGAAAGGTTAAATTTATTGCCAATTACCCGATTCAATATCTGGACTCAAGTTTTGTGTCTGTAATGCGTGATTCTATTCAGGTGTCGGCAAAACTTATAGCCAATCCTGAAAATGAAAATGGATTTACACTTGATTTTCCAATCGACTTAAATTCAAACTACACGGTTGAAATACTTCCAAATATGGTCACGGATTTCTTTGGTAAAACCAATGATACCATTCAATTTGATATTCGTACAAAGTCTAAAAATGATTATGGAAATTTGATTTTAAAACTCCAAAATAAGCCGAAAAAACCCTTTTGGCTTCAATTATTGAACGAAAGAGATGAGGTTTTGGATGAAACTTACGGTACTCAATCTGAATTTTTGTACAATAATTTGTCTGTCGGAAACTACTATTTCAGATTAATGGTGGATGAAAATGAGAATGAACATTGGGATACCGGTGATTTTTTCACGAGGAAAATGCCGGAAAAATCATATATATATCCTACTTTAATCAATGTTCGAGTTTTGTGGGATATTGATGAAATTTGGGTACTACCGTCTGATGATTTACAAAAAAAAGAGTCTTTATTTGAAGACTCTCCTTAATTATTTTGATTAAATTCTTAATTTATTCAACTGTAACGGATTTTGCCAAATTTCTGGGCTGATCTACATTTCGTTCTAGTTTTACTGCTATATAATAGGACAATAACTGTAACGGAATTGCAGCAAGTATTGGACTAAATTCTTCAGAAGAGTTTGGAATTTCAATGATATAATCTGCAACCTTTCTTACTTCTTGATCACCCGTATTTACAACTGCAATAATTTGTCCTTTTCTTGCTTTTATTTCTTGAACATTACTTACCACTTTCTCATAATGCCCTGTTTTTGTGGCAATTACAACAACCGGCATATTTTCATCTATCAAAGCAATTGGTCCATGTTTCATTTCTGCAGCAGGATAGCCCTCGGCATGTATGTATGAAATTTCTTTGAGTTTAAGTGCTCCTTCGAGTGCCGAAGGATAGTTATAACCTCTACCTAAATAAAGAGCATTGGTTGCATCTTTATAATTTTCGGCAATTTCTATGACTTTGTCTGCCGTTATTTCTAAAGTGTTTTGAACCAATTCCGGAATGTTATCTAACTCTCTAATTAGAGCATTAAATCGTTCTGCACTTAAGTTTCCATTATGTTTTCCTAGTTTTATTGCTATTAAAGATAGAACTGTTAATTGTGCTGTAAATGCTTTTGTAGAAGCTACACCAATTTCCGGTCCGGCATGTGTGTAAGATCCGGCATCGGTAATTCGGGCGATGGATGAGCCCACCACATTGTTGATTCCATAAATAAATGCACCGTTTTCTTTTGCTAATTTCAAAGCTGCCAATGTATCAGCAGTCTCACCCGATTGTGAAATTGCAATGACAATATCACTTTTCTTTATAATTGGGTTTCTGTACCGGAATTCTGATGCGTACTCTACCTCTACCGGAATCCGTGCAAGGTCTTCTATTAAATATTCGGCTACCAATCCTGCATGATAGGAAGTTCCACATGCAACAATGATGATTCGTTTGGCATTCAAAAAACGTTCTTGATGATCCCAAATTCCTGCCATTTTTATGATGCCTTCATCTACTAATAATCGTCCACGCATGGTGTCACGAATAGATTTAGGTTGCTCATAGATTTCTTTGAGCATGAAATGTTCATACCCTCCTTTTTCTATTTCTTCTAAATTGATTTGAAGTTCCTGAACAGATGGGGTTACCTGTAGGTTATCTTTAATTTTACGTACATCTACTTTTTCTCCTAATGATACAGTTGCCATTTCTCCATCATCTAAGTAAACAGCATCTTTGGTAAATTCTAAAAATGGAGACGCATCAGAAGCAATGAAAAATTCATTTTCACCAATTCCAATTGCCAAAGGACTACCTAACCTACCTACTACTATTTCGTTTGGATTATTTTTATCCATCACGGCAATTGCATAAGCACCTACGACTTCATTTAATGCATACCGAACAGCATCTGCTAAGTTTAATTGATCTTTATCTTTAAAGTATTGAATTAAATTAACCAAAACTTCAGTATCTGTATCACTTTGAAAAGTAAAACCGTTTTGAATTAATTCTGTTTTGATAGAATCATAATTTTCTATAATTCCATTATGAACGATTACAATATTCTCATCATTGGATAAATGAGGGTGTGAATTTACATCGTTTGGAACTCCATGGGTAGCCCAACGTGTGTGTCCTACACCTATTGTTGCTCCATTGTCTAGACGCTTTGATTTTTTTTCTAAATCAGAAACCTTTCCTTTTGTTTTGATAAGTCCGAAGTCATCATTTTCTATAATGACGAGTCCTGCGCTATCATACCCTCTATATTCTAACCTCCTCAGTCCGTTGATGATAATCGGATAGGCTTCTCTATGCCCAAGGTAACCAACAATTCCACACATATATTAAATTTATTTTTGGGTATAATATACTTTTAACCTCAGTTTTTTATCCGTTTGTTCTGTTGCATTTCCGTGTAATACTACTCTGTAAGGATTAAATGCTCGGTTACTATAAAAAGGATCTGTACCACTAAGTACAGATGTGTAACTACCTGTTGGGTTCATCATGAAATTACCTAGACTTACCACAACACTTCCATCTTCATATACTTCTCCTTGCTCCACTATACTTTTGATATAATCTGTAATTCGAATAGTATATGTTTTTGGGTTTTCTGCATAATCATACATCGGATTAAACTGTACTGATGTTGGATAATAATTGTAAAAAGAAG
Source organism: Moheibacter sp. (assembly GCA_047972025.1). Taxonomy (GTDB): domain Bacteria; phylum Bacteroidota; class Bacteroidia; order Flavobacteriales; family Weeksellaceae; genus Moheibacter. The sequence goes on along the minus strand of JBKEAG010000004.1, from coordinate 111 downwards.
TTATATCAGAGAAATTAACGTTTTGTATTTCTGCATCTTCTACATAGTTATTCCATGCAAAAAGATAAGGAGGCATTTTTAGCCCATAGCTATCATCTACATGAAAGTTTA
>JBKEAG010000136.1:0-3519 GCA_047972025.1 Moheibacter sp. | reverse complement strand
ATACCCAGTAATCCGTGTCGAAGTAACTTCTGATTCACATCCATTCTACACTGGACGTCAAAAGTTCACACAAGCAGATGGACGCGTGGACCGTTTCAACAAAAAATACGGTTTCAAAGACGCAAACGCAGAGGAAAAATAAAACACTGGGATATCAATGTTTTGCAGACTACACATCATGTGTGGTCTGTTTTTTTGCGTTTTTATCATAATTTTGACCATACCAGAGTTAATTTGATTTTGTCTGAAGCTGTTCAGGGTCACTCATGAAGTTTGCAAAACGATTAGCAGTTTCTTCTGTTTGTCGTTTGCTTACATGATTGTATATATCCATCGTGGTTTTAATATCTGTGTGACCAAGTCGGACTTGTACTTCTTTGATGGAAGTGCCTGACTCAAAAAGTAGACTACAATGGGTATGACGAAAACCATGAGGTGTGATTCGTTTTAAGTTGTTCTCTTTTATAATGATTTTCAAGTTGTGATTTACATAGTCTAAATAAAGTGGTTTGTTTTCTTCTGATACAAATAAGAGTTGCGCACCATCTTTTGTAGGTTTAATTCCCATTTTTAGAAAATATTCTTTTTGCTTTAATTGCCATCGTTTTATTACTTGTAAGGTTTCAGAGTCTATCGAGATTGTTCGAAGGCTGGGAACTTGGAATTTGATTTCCCATTTATCACATGTGGCTAAGGTTTGTTTAACAGAGAGTGTGCTTTTCTCAAAATTAATGTCTTTCCAACGTAAGGCTAAAAGTTCACCTTTTCGTAACCCGGTAAAAGCTAAAATTCGAAAAATCGGATAAATCGGATCAGGATAGTTTTTGGCAATTTCAAGGAATTCCAATAGTTCTTCCTTTTCATAGTAGGGTGCAGAATAGCGCTCTTCGTCAATCCGTTTCTTACGTTTAGGACGAATCACAGCATCCATGGGATTACTTCTGATGAGCCGTAAACTCAGAGCATACTTGAAAACAGATGAAGTCAAACCAATCAAGTTGGAATATTTTTTGTAATAGCTATACCAGTGGTTTACCTGTTTTTGACAATAAGGAATTGAAATTCTCGAGATTTTCAAATTTCCAAAAAGAGGAAAGATGTGCTTTTTATAAGCCAATTTTTGGGCGACATAGGTACTTTCACGAACCGTGTTTTTATATTGCTCAAACCATTCATCTGCCAGTTCTGAAAAAAGACGTTGTGAATTTGTTACCACATCATTTTCTTCTACTTGTACCATCAAGCGATTATAAGCCTTCTTAGCTTCTTGCAGTGATTTAAAACCACGTTTGGTGGTGTATTTCTTTTTTCCTGTAACCGGATCAATGCCAAGATATGCTTTAAACATATAGGCGATTGTCCCATTTTTCTTTTTATATTTTTTGATCATAATTGTCTCCTTTGATTCACTCGCCAGTATATCAAAGAGAAGATTTGCTCCTTTCTTATCGGTATCATAGTCAGCGAAAACAAGTAAGTCAAGGTTAGATTTTTAGACTGTCTAAAAATAGTTTTACATCTTCACGATCAAAGCGAGTTTCTTTACCAAAAGGAATGACTTTCAATCCATGATCAATCCAATTATTGAGGCGTGTATCGCCAATCTTTAGTTGTTGCTTTAATTGTTTTCGTGTTGGGTAGGGAGGTAATTCCTTTGTTTTTGATTGTTGTTGCTCTTCTTCCTTAATCCTTTGCTTCGTTAATTGAACAAGCTCTTCAATTACTTCTTGATTGAATTCAATCGGTACATTAACAGTCATATTTTTACCTACTTTCGAGATTCATTTTTTTATTTTTGTATAGCGAACAATGCTTTCTTGAAAATCCATCACTTGTTCTGGATTCCCACCTTCATTTATCGCACTGTAAAATATTGGACGTCTTACAAGATACTCATTGGTATAAAGTACCTCTTGATTTGTGGTATCAAAAGGTTGATCCACGAGTTGTTTTGTGACGCTGGGTACTTTGAGGTTGCGCGATTTGAAGAATGCTTTTTTCTTATGCTCTTTCAAATCCAAGTCTTTATCGAAATATTTACTGATATAGCGTCCACGGTTTTCGATACTATCTACATCAATCTTGTTGATTTTGACAAATCCATGTCCCCAGATGGTATTAAGACGATTGACGGAGATAAAAGGAAAGTCAAACAGGATAATGTGATAATGGATGGCGCCTCGTTCTTGTTTTTCCCACGTGGCAAGGTATTTTAGGTTTGCTTTTTTTGTATGATAGAGTTCGTAGTTTAGTCGTTTGATAAATTTATTAAATTCATTATTCGCATAGGCAATGTCTTGAATGTTTTCTCTGAAAGTGAGGGTTAAAAATTTTGTCTGATTGTCAAAGTTCATATCTATGAGTCGGGCGATTTCAAAGCGCATATTTTGATAGTGTTTTTGTTTTCGTTTTAAGCTGTCGTATTGTCCTTGAGCGGATAGTTCATCATAGTTTTTTCTCTTATCAGTGATGGTGTTTTCTTCTTTATAAAGCCAAGCTAATTCTTTCTTTCGTTTTGGATTGGTTTCAATTTTTTCTGTTTTCTGTTTGGGAGTAATGATTGCTTCATAATCATAAATTTCAAGGTACGTGGGAGTCTCAATGATTTTTTGATTATAAGCCTTCAAAAATCATCACTCCTTGTTGTTTATTCAATTGTCAAAGAACTATCATTTTTCTCTAGATGTTGTTCTATAAATCAAGTTAAGAGGAAGTCCTGCAAAGCAGTCCTTCCAGCCTATGGATTTATTGGGCGGTCTTAATGGACAGAAACGGCCAAACCCATAGGAAAATTAGTTTTGCGTAGTGTTACCTTGTTTTTTCGGAATCAAAGTTGCCGCATCTGCCGTGGCCGATAAACCATAGCTGACGAATTGACCGTTAGAGCGACCCCAAGGCGCAATCACTAAATTGGTAAATGTAACCATTGCTAAACCTTGTTGGGTAAGTTCTTCCGGAGTGATTATAGGATTTTCAGATTTGACTTTGACACTGATTTTCTCGTAACGGAGTTTAGGTAAGATACATTCGTAACTCCAACCTAGAATTTCTCCATATTTTTGCCAGCGAGTAACATTGACAACTTGGTATTCTTTTTCGAGTTTTTCTTTTGGTAAAGTGAGATCATTGATTTTAATTGGCATAATAGTCCTCCTTTTTATATACGATAATTTATACGGTTGGTTTAAAAAAATATAGACGGCCATCTATGATTTGTATTTTATACGTTTATTTATACGAAGTCAAGAGATTTAACAAAAAATATATACGAAATTTTATACGAGTGATATAATGAGTAAAAATGGACAAGGAGGAATTAATCTATGTTTGGTTTATTGCAACCTAATAAAGTGAAGGTAGGACAACGAATCAAAGAAATCAAAGAGAGTATGAATCTGTCCTTTACAGAGTTGGGCAATCGCTTGGGAATAAAGAAACCAACAATCAGCTCGTATGTTCAAGGCTATGCGTTAGCCCCTGAAAGTGTCATTAACCAATTATCTAGTATTAGTGGGAAAC
>JBKEAG010000115.1:0-3863 GCA_047972025.1 Moheibacter sp. | reverse complement strand
TTTAAAGAATTTTTCACCAAATGCTTATGCAATAGTTTTAGCAGAATTAAAGGAGGGAGATACAATATTGCTTCCCGCAACAAATGACGCTTCTACGATTGCACCCTTATTAGCGTTAAAGACAAGTGCGACATTGGTTACAACTTTAGTAGAACCGCCAAGTTACGTTTATCCTTTTACGGCTGAACGTAAATCATTTTCTGGATATGGTTTCGAAACGATAGAATTAACTGAATTTAGAAAATTGTTGACTGTTTTGAAAAATGATTTTGTAGTAAAATAAAATACATTTTCAGGAACAGAAGAAATGGTAATCATTTCAGTTTCAGAGATAGATTTAAAAGTGAAAGTAGAAAAGGTAGAACAAGCATCTATTGATAAAATTGATTTGAAAGAATCAGAAACGGTTGTTTCAGCCGGTAGAGGACTGAAAGGACCAGATAATGTGGGAATGGTAGAAGTCTTAGCAAATGGTCTAGGTGCGGCCACAGCTTGTTCCAAACCGGTGGCAGATGTAGGTTGGCGTCCGCATAGCGAGCACGTAGGGCAAACCGGAAAAGCAATATCACCTAATTTGTATATCGCAATTGGAATTTCAGGAGCCATTCAGCATTTGGCAGGAGTGAACTCATCCAAAACCATTGTTGTAATTAACACTGACTCGGAAGCTCCATTTTTCAAATCAGCTGATTATGGAATTGTAGGAGATGCTTTTGAAGTTGTTCCTAAACTAACAGAAGAAATTAAAAAATTCAAAGGAATTTAGTTAAATACACAAAGAATAACTATTCTAGAAACCTCAAAATTCATTAGACTTTCGAGGTTTTTTATGATTAAAGTCATGATAAAGTTTAGTTTATCTGAATAAATTTGCTTTCTTAATCATAACTTAAAATAAATTTTTATGAAAAATTATCTATCTATCTATCTTAGTAATCACTCTATCATGTAGTGATGATTTAGAAATCCAAAATACAGAAATAACATCAGAAATAGTTGGTTTTGATGATGTTAAAGTGTTGGATGGGAGGCTCTACTTTCCTAGTAAAGAAATATTCCAAAGTTATTATTCTGAAATATTAGAGAAAGATGAAGAAGATATAGCAAATATATTGGATTCTAGATTTTATAAAAAGGGATTTTATTCATTAGTCCCAATTTTAAATGAGAGGACTGAAAGCCTTCATGGAGAAAAGCATATAGAACAGTTTAAAAAACAATCTATAAGTTTGAACGGTAGAGATACTCCGACAACAGAGGAAATTTTAAATCACTTTGATGATTTGGAAGAGATTGTTGGAGAAGATGTTTTTGAAAGTTTTTTAAATTCAGAAGCTGAGATTCAAGTTGGGAATAAAATATATAAATATACCGATCAAGGTTTATTAATTGCAACAGCAGGATTCTATGAGAAGATTCAAGTATTTATGATGCAAAATGGGATACATTCTTTAAGTGATATAGCTAATATTCAGCCTCTAGAGGGGGAGTTAGCCTACAATCCAAATGGAGGGTTAGTTCAAATAGAAGAAGGGTTGGAGCATTATATCGCTAGGGGTTATAATGAGCCAGGGTTTGATCCAGGTGAAGGAGGTGGAAGTCAAGGAGGAGGCGGAAATACTGAAATAGGAGGAGAATACCCTTACAATGGAGGTAATCAAAATGGAGGTAATCAAAATGGAGGGAGTAATAATGGAGGGAGTAATAATGGATCAGGAAATGATAGTAATGAAAATTATCAGCAAATAGCAGATAATCTAAGTGTATGTAGTCCAAATAAACCATGGTTTGGAAATATTTTTGGAGATGTAAGAGTATGTACAGATAAGTATGAGAGTGGTCGTCGTGTAAAAGTAAAATATTACTCAGTAGAATTTTTCTTAGCATACGCAATAGGAATTAAAGTTAAACACCAGAAAAAAGGACGGATTGGATTTTGGAGGAAGCAAGATGCCGACAAAGTTGTTTTAGGAGTCAATAGTTTATCTTGGAAGTTTGACCATTCAGCTGACTTTTCTGACTTTGGTTCACCAGGAGATGTAGCTATTAGGTACTATACAAGTGATAATAAGTTGTACAGTAGATTAGGTCATCAAAATCCTATTTATGTTGGTCCGGCTGATTATCCAATTATCCCTTTTGAAAATAAAGTTGATGTGGTAATTGAAGTAGCAGTAGAAAATCTTATACTTCAGGATGAAGAACAGGCGAGACAATATTTTTATTCAGCATTATGGAATGGTGTAAAATCTTTTATGCAATCGGAATATAATAAGAACCTGAAAAAGATAGGGGTTGTGATTGTGACTCCATATGCTACGTGGGTTCAATATTATGATTTCAATTCAGACTGTACTAATTGTTCAAAAAAAGAAAAAGTAATAGATTGGGGAGTTGCAACTCCTAAAGTTACATATAATTTTGGTACAGGTATTGGGGGAGGAAGTTTTTCATTTGGCTTTGAAATGGATTTTAAAAGACCTAGCCTTGTAGGGATATCTGCTTTTGGTATGGCTAAAAGAAATGGAAATTGGCATGGTCATAGATTTGTCTTTTAATGATAAATAGAGTAACTCTATATATTTTAGTATTTCTAGTAGGGATTAGCATCTTTGCACAAAATAAAGTAAGAGAGAAAGGGATTCAGTTCAATCTTCAATCCTTTGGAATGGTAGTAGGAAATAAAGGTGAAGTAGATACCACTCCTGAAGAATATTATATGTATGCCCGAAATTCTCAGTTATTTGGAGTTAATTTAGAAGTCAATTACCGGTTTGACGAATATCTTATTGTAGGTTTAGGAACAGGGTATGAATATATTAATCATCCTAAAATATCCTATATTCCAGTTTATATAAGTGCAAGGACAAGTATAGGAGAGGAGCAAATAGAAACTCCTATTTTTCGAGTTGCATTAGGAACGCATTTTGGTGATTTAGCAAAAAATGGAATTTTAACGAGGATAGGAATAGGCTATCGACTTCCTATTTATAAAGAGCTATGTCTAAATATGGAAGGAATAATGACCTACCAAGGTATTCGGAAAGAATTTGATTCTTATCCGGAAATTATCCAATACTATAATATGTTAGGAGTAGGGATAGGAATTGGCTTTGAATTATAATTAAAAATAAAAAAAATGAAAAAACTAGTATTAGTAATTACTTTGTTGATAGTATCTTTTACTTTCTCACAAGAAAGAACTGCAGATATATTTAGTATAAAAGCAGGAATTATTGGGGGATGGATAAGTTATGAAAAAGCGGTGTCACCCAAAATGACACTAAATGCTGAAGTTGGATATGAAGGAGGTTTTTACCATAGCAACTGGACTGCAGATGATGTAGACTACGTACTAACTACAACACTGAGTTTAGAAGGAAGATATTATTATAACTTTAACCGTAGATTAAAAAAAGGAAAAAACATATCCAATAATTCTGCAAATTTTGTAGCAGTAGAAACAACTTTTACTCCTGATTGGGGTACAAGTAAAAGTGCTGATAATATAGATGTGTTAACTACTTTTACTGTTTTCTCTAAGTATGGACTTAGAAGAAAGTTATCCAAAAGATTTAATTTTGAATTAACTTTTGGTCCAGGTTACCAATGGGTTGAAGATGGAGATAATGGGGTAATTTTAGGCTTAGATGCTCGATTTGGATATATATTTTAATCCCTCCATTTTGAAATATCAAACCTCACTAGTTTTCAAAACCGGTGAGGTTTTTTTATTTTTCCCGACGAAAAATTTCACTAAACTTAGGATTTTATTAGATTTACAGTCTGATGGAGAATTTGGTGAAATTAAATATAAAGGGAATATCGTATAGCCAAACCCAAACGGGGGCATATGCACTGAT
>JBKEAG010000105.1:0-29903 GCA_047972025.1 Moheibacter sp. | reverse complement strand
AACCAATAGAATTATCAGATAAATAGAACTTTACTGATTTTTATCAATCTAGTTTGTTCAATCAAAAGATCAATTAACAAACTTTAACAAATTTCTATCAATAAATTAATGCAAACACTTGTGTAAATTGTGCAATTTAGCATCCTTAATTTTGAAAGAGATGCAAAACGACTTAAGCTCAATAGACATCAGACAAGTTAGTGAAGAAATCGAAAGAGAAAGTTTATCGGTTTTTCGGCTATCTAATGAAATAAATAAAAAAGTAGTTGGTCAAGAAAAAATGGTAGAAAGTCTAATTATCGGGCTTCTTTCCAACGGACATATTTTACTTGAAGGTGTACCCGGACTGGCAAAAACTCTAGCAATAAAAACCCTCTCTGATGCTGTAAGTGGAAGTTTTTCCCGAATTCAGTTTACTCCCGATTTGCTTCCGGCTGATGTAGTAGGAACCCTAATTTACAACATCAAAGAAAATGACTTTAAAATAAAGAAAGGCCCCATATTTGCTAACTTTGTTCTAGCAGACGAAATCAACCGTTCACCGGCAAAAGTACAGTCGGCGCTTTTAGAAGCGATGCAAGAAAAACAAGTAACCATTGGTGATGAAACTCATCGCCTCGAAAACCCTTTTTTGGTTCTAGCAACACAAAATCCGGTAGAGCAAGAAGGTACGTACCCTCTTCCGGAGGCACAAGTTGACCGTTTTATGCTAAAAACCGTTATTTCTTATCCAAATCGTGAGGCTGAACAAATTGTATTGCGAAATAGTATAAACGACACATTTCCAAGTGTAGAAAAAGTAATTGATTTACAAGAAATTTTACGTGCTAGAGAAATTGTGAAGAAAGTTTATATGGATGAAAAAATTGAACGCTATATATTAGACATTGTTTCTGCAACTAGAAATCCAACCGACTATCATTTGGAAAAATTAGCACCTCTTATTTCCTTTGGGGCTTCACCACGTGGTAGTATTAATTTGGCTTTGGCGGCAAGAGCTTATGCGTTTTTGAGAAGAAGAGCCTATGTCATTCCAGAAGATGTCCGAGCAATGAGCAAAGACGTTCTCCGTCATAGAATTGGACTAAGTTATGAGGCAGAAGCAGAAAGTATTTCGGCAGACACTGTCATTGACCAAGTTCTAAATGCAATCCCAATTCCTTAGAATCTTTAAATCCTTTTTCTAAATTTTGGATACCAAAGAAATCATCAAAAGAGTAAAGCGCATAGAGCTAAAAAGTCGGCGCAAAGCAAATAACCTCTTCATGGGCGAATACCATAGTTCGTTCAAAGGGCGTGGGATGATTTTTTCTGAAATTCGCCCCTACCAATACGGAGATGATGTCCGAAATATAGACTGGAACAAAACCGCACATTTCAACGAGCCGTATGTAAAAGTTTTTGAAGAAGAGCGTGAATTAACCATGATTTTGATGGTGGACATAAGTGGGTCTGAAAACTTTGGAACGCGAAAACAGTTTAAATCTGAAACCATTGCCGAAATATGTGCTACACTAGCATTCTCTGCCATTACTTATAATGATAAAGTGGGGTTGGTTCTGTTTTCTGAAAACATTGAACTTTATATCGCTCCCAAAAAAGGAAAAAAGCACGTACTTCGAATCATTCGGGAAATTGTAAATCATGAGCCTAAAAACCATAAAAATGACCTTTCTGAAGCCCTACGGTTTTTGATGGATACGTTTAAACGAAAGATCAATGTTTTCATTCTATCAGATTTTATTGATGAGAGTGATTATTTAAAAAACCTGAAAATTGTTGCTAAAAAACATGATTTGACAGGAATCCGTGTTTTTGATGAAAAAGAAAAAGAACTGCCAAATATTGGACTGATAAATTTGACAGACAACGAAACGGGAAAAACAAAACTTGTAAATACCTCTTCCTTTTTGGTTCGAAAACAATACAAAGATTACTTTCATAAAATGAATCAGGTATTTATAAATAATTTCAGCCTAGCGGGAGCCGGCAATCTCAGTATTCGTACAGATGAAGACTATATCATCCCACTACTAAATTATTTCAAAAAACACGCTGTTAAATAATGCTTTGGACTAAACATAATAGAATCAATTTCTTTCAATTACAAAAAACAATTGGGTGCTATTCTTTTGTATTCTATTTACTCTTTCTTTCTTCTTTTTCTTTTGCACAAATCAAAACAGAGATTGACACAGCTCATATAAAAATCGGAGAGCCTATACACTATACACTCTCCATTCCTCTAAATTCAAATCAAAGCATTCAATTACCCAAACTGAAAGATACGCTAACGTTTCATGTTGAAATTTTAGATCAAAAAATAGATACGGTATTAAACAAAGAGAGAAAACTTCTTGTACAACACCTCACGCTTACTAGTTATGATCCGGGACAATTCCTAATCCGTTCACTACCCGTTATTGTAAACACAGATACGTTACTAAGCCATTCTTTTCATATTCAAGTTGATGATGTGGAAATAGACTCAACAAATTTGGCTGGATTTCCTATAAAACCGATAATGAATGAGCAATATACGCTGAAAGATTATTGGGATATGTATTGGGTTTATTTAGTCGTTATTGTTTTGATTCTTCTCATTTTTCTGACGATTCTTATTTTATTCTTATTAAATAGAAAAAAGAAAAAAAGAAATTTATATATGGTAAAAACACCTTATGAAGAAGCCGTTGATGCATTAAACAATTTAGATAAAAATAATTATTTAAACAATGGAAAAATCAATACCTACTACTCTGAGCTTTCTTTTTTGCTCCGTCGTTACTTGGGGAGGGTTTATCACTTTTCTTCTTTAGAATTACTCTCTGATGATTTGATAGAGCAACTTCGTAAAACAACTCATCTAAACTCTGATGAAATAGATGAATTAAAACAATTTTTATATGATTCAGATTTAGTAAAATTTGCCAAAGCAACCCCAAGCGAGAGCCAACATAAACTTTATAGAAAATGGGCAGAAGAGTTTATAGAAAAAGTAAAACCTTTGAATTTAGAAGATGAATCTGCTCCGGAGTTAAAGCCTAATGAAAAATACCGAAAAGTGTGATGGTAGGAAATTTTGAATTTCAAAACCCCTGGTTTTTATTATTACTATTTGTAATCCCTTTTCTTATCTACATACGGGTTACAAGAAAACCCAATAAATCAGGTATAAAGTTTTCTACCTTAAAACCCTTTCAACACACCAACAGCTTATTGGGAAAACTACGTCCATTTCTCTATATATTACGACTTTTAGGACTTACTCTGATGATTATTGTATTGGCAAGACCACAAAATGTAGAAATGGCAACTACCGTAAAGTCAGAAAAAGGGGTTGATATCCTGATGGTTGTGGATACTTCTCTCAGCATGTTGGCAAAAGACTTAGAACCAGACCGTTTAGAAGCACTAAAAAAAGTAGCGGAAAACTTCTCACTCAATCGTCCTACGGATAGAATCGGACTAATTGCCTATTCAGGTGAGGCAATAGCCAAAGTCCCTCTGACCACAGACCATCGGGTGTTGGTACAAGAAATTAGAAAACTCCAAACAGGAGAGCTAGAAGATGGTACCGCAATTGGCGTTGGTCTGGCAACCGCTATCAATCACTTAAAAGAAAGTAAAGCTGCAAGTAAAATTATAATTCTAATTACAGATGGAGTAGAGTCTATTGACCGTACAAATGACCTACTTTATATTTCTCCGGAAGACGCTACTGAAATAGCTGTTAGTAAAGGAATCAAAGTTTATACAATTGGAGTCGGAACAAATGGAAGAGCTCCATTTCCAACTGCTCGTGACCCTTTTACAGGAGAGTTAATTTTTACAATGGAACCTGTACAGATAGATGAGCCTCTACTGAAATTCATTGCCGGGCAAACTGATGGGCAATATTTTCGTGCTACGGATAACGAGTCCTTAGAAGAAATTTACAATCAAATTGATAAAATGGAAAAAACGGAAATTGATGAAATCAAGTATTACAACCACACAGAATTATTTGGTAAGTATTTAACTTGGGCATTGATTTTGTTATTTCTAGAATTAATTTTACAAAAAACACTCTTTAAAGAATTAAATTAATGGGCTGGGCACAACCTGAAAATAGTATTTGGCTACTTTTCCTTCCTCTTTTTGTAGGGTTGGTACTCTATGTTAAAATGTGGCGAAATAAAGCACGTCTGAAGTTTGCAGACAATCACCTGATTAAACAGCTCTTCCCCATCTCTTCAAATACTCGTTATGGGTTAAAGGCCATTCTTATAAGTTTGGCTATATTACTAGGTGTTGTTGCCTTAATGGATCCTCTTTTTGGAGAAGAGAAAGTACAAGTAAAAAGAGAAGGTGTTGATATTATTTATGCTCTGGATTTGTCTAACAGCATGAACGCTGAAGACATTGCCCCCAGTCGTTTAGAAAAAGCAAAAAAAATCATTTCCGAATCTATACAAAACCTTGGTGGAGACCGTGTTGGACTAATTGTGTTTGCTGCAGATGCCTATAAAATTTCTCCCCTTACCAATGATTATGCAGCTATTCAGTCTTATATAGAAAGTGCAAGTCCGGAGTTAATTTCCCAACAAGGAACTAGTTTTCTTGCTGTTGTGGATAAAGCTATTGAGCTATTTGAGAATACTCCAACCACTGAAAAATTACTCGTTATCCTTTCTGATGGTGAGGACAACGAAAATAGTGTGTCACAAGCAACAGATTTAGCAGATAAAAATGAAATTCATATTGTGACCATGGGGTTTGGAACCGAATCCGGAGCGCCAATACCTCAGCATATAGGTGGTTTTCAGGAATACAAAATGGATAGGCATGGGGAAACCGTAATTTCAAAACTGCAAGAAGACGATCTAAAATCACTTGCTGATGCTAGTTCTGGAGTATATATTCGTGTAGAGCAAAACAAAGAAGCGCTAACACAGTTGCATTCTTTTTTAAATTCTTTAGATAAAAACGAACAAGACTCTGCTTATAGTAAAGACAAAAAGCATGTTTTTCAATGGTTTTTGGCCTTTTCTATTTTATTAATTTTTATAGATACTTTAACAACTGAATATAAACTTTTTAACAACAAAAAACAATAGTTTTGTTGCGTATATGCCTATGGTGAAATATATATCGTTTTTACTTCTATTTTTAACCCTGTACATTCCAGCTTCTGCTCAGAGTTTGGATGCAAAACGGTATATAATAGACGGCAACCAACATTATGACAAAGAGAACTTTACAAAAGCTGAATTAAGTTATAGAGCAGCTTTAGCTGAAGACACAAACTCAATCAAAGCAAATTATAATTTAGGAAACACTTTGTATAATCAGAAAAAGTTTGACGAATCTCGGGCTCATTATGACAAAGTTATTCAAAACATAAAAGCAACAAAAGCAGACAAACACAAGGCTTACCACAATATCGGTAAAACTTATTTAGATGAAAAAAATCCGGAAAAAGCAGTTGAGAGCTTTAAAGAAGCACTAAAATTAGACCCCTATGATGATGAAACACGCTATAATTACGCTCTAGCAAAAAAATTACTCCAACAGCAAGAAGAAGAAAAGCAGCAGAATCAAGATGAGAAAAATGAAAACGACGCTGATGAACAACAGGAGAAAAACGACCAACAAGATAACAGCCCTCAAGACTCTCAACAAAACGAAGAAAAAGGAAATGAACCAAACAACCAAGAACAAAAACCCAATGATAGCGATCAGCAGGAAGGAGGGCAAAATGGAAATAAAAAAGGAGATGGTCGTCAGCCTCAGAACCAAGAAATAACACAGGGCTCCGACGGAAAAGGAGAGTCTTCTACCATGCTCAGTAAAGAACGCCAAGAAGGATTGCTAGAAGCATTACAAAAACAAGAACAAGAAACCCTGAAAAAAATAATTAGTCAAAAAGCACAAAAGGTCAGGGTTAACACAGAGAAAGATTGGTAATGTTTAAGACGATTTTAAATATCTTGTTTATTTCTTGTACCACACTTTTTGTGTATGGTCAAGAAGTTACTTTCAATGCACAGGCGAGTAAAGAAGAGGTTTCTGTAAATGAGCGTTTCATTGTCCGTTTTGTGTTGACCTATGGTCAAAAAAATGTCTCTGTGGACAAAGCTGTTTCACTCCCTGACTTTAATGGATTACACCAGCTAGGAGAATCACAAATAAATAGCTTTCAGTTTGTCAATGGAAATGTTATCAACCAAACCGGATTAGAAGTAATGCTCGTTGCCGACCAAGAAGGTGACTATACAATTGGGAATGCAACTGTAACAATAAATGGAAAGAAATACAAAACAGACCCAATTAAAATATCCGTCAAAAAGGGTTTAAAACCCAAAGTCTCTCCCGGTAAAAGACTACAAGGCGCCTTTCTAACAACCGAAATTTCAGAAGAAAACCCATTTTTAAATCAAGAAGTAATTTTAACAGTTAAAGTTTACGCAAGGGATTATTCTATTCTAAACCGTTTACGAAACTTCCAAGAACCTGACTTCTCAAACCTTATTGCAAAATACGTTAGTGAACAAGTTCCCGATAGTGAAAAACAAGTACTTGTAGAGGGTAAAACCTATATTTCAAAGGAGTTGGCTCGTTATATTTTATTTCCTCAAAAATCAGGAGAAATAGACATTGACCCCTTTGCTCTTAATGTATTGATTTCAGGTATGTTTGGTTCTGAAAATGTTGAACTTACTTCAGAGCCTATTACGCTACAAGTAAAGAACCTCCCTAGTGGAAAACCAGAGAACTTTAGTGGTGCTGTCGGGCATTATAATTTAAATGCTTTTTTATCTAAAAAAGAAGTCAATTCCGGTGAAGCGATTAACCTTGATGTAGAAATTATAGGTTCCGGAAATCTAAATACACTAAAAACTCCTGAGGTTTCCAAGATAGAAAATATAGAAACATATGCTCCCAAAAGAAAAAATGCTTTCAGTGCTCGTCCTTCCGGATTCAAGGGAAAAATAGAGGAAACATACATTTTAGTTCCTGAATATGGCGGTAATTACAAAGTTGGTCCTGTTGCATTTAATTATTTTGACCCCAAACAAGAAAAATACATTACACTTCAAACAAAGCCTTTTGATTTAGAAGTAGATGGACCTCAGCCACCCAAAAAAGATACACTTCCCAAAACACAAGAATTATCTGATCATATACAAACAGATTCAACTACCTATAGTATTGGAAATAAATCTGAAAACCCTACTCAAACCAAAGAAAGTAGTACGGAAGAAACTTCTTATAGAAATTATGGTTTATGGGGAGGTATTGTCCTTATAGGACTTACTTTTATTGGATTAATTTTCTTTCTTTCAAAAAAGAAAAAATCTACTAAAAATAAATCAGACATTGCCAATAAATCACAGCAAAAAGCTCAGTTTAAATCTTCTATTAACAACCAACTTACTCAGCTTAAATCCTTAGCCAAAAACCAAGAAAAAGACAAGTTTCTATCCTTGCAAGAAGATATTTTAACACAAATTGGAATGTTTTTTAGCAATACATCACTTTCTGATTTTACTGAAAATACCATTGCCGAAAAACTAAAGCAAGGCTATGGTGACGATTTAGCCAACCGATGGAAAACACTATTGCTTGAATGCAAACAGTCAAAATATGCTTTTGGCAACGCCAACCAAAACCTAGTAGATAAATTCAGCCAAACCGAATCTCTCTGGAAATCCTTTCTAAAGTAATCTTTGCTTTAAATTTCTATAAAATCAAATAGAACTTACTGTAAAAAATAATTTGTTCTTTTGTACTTTTGCAAAAAATTTCATGCTATGGCTGAAGAATTTGCTAAAATCTCACTAAAAGAAATCGGTACTTGTTTTGCCGTACTTTTTGCTGTTATTGATATTTTAGGAAGCCTCCCTATTTTGGTAAATATTCGTAGTAAAATTGGTGTAATCGAATCAGAAAAAGCAACCATTGTTGCCGGTATAATTTTGATTTCTTTCCTCTTTTTTGGAACACAGATTTTATCTTTTATTGGGATTGATGTAGAATCTTTTGCGGTAGCGGGTGCCTTTGTGCTTTTTGTTATAGCATTAGAATTAATTTTAGGAATTGAAATTCACCGAGACACAACGCCTCAGTCTGCTTCTATTGTTCCTATTGCTTTTCCACTAATCGCCGGAGCAGGTTCTCTTACTACGGTTCTTTCACTACGTGCAGAATTTAAGGATGTCAATATCATCATTGCCATTATTCTAAATATGATAATTGTATATTTTGTACTTAGAAACGCCGGAAGATTAGAGCAACTACTCGGCCCCGGAATTATGGCTGTATTCAAAAAGGTTTTTGGGATTATCTTATTATCTATTGCCGTGAAACTTTTTGTGTCAAACATCGGAGCTTTATTCGTTCAAAACTTTTAAAAAATGAAAACATTTGTATCCATCAGTTTATTTATTGTCATAGGCTCTTTTGTGTTTAACCTCGTTTCTATGGACTTTAAACAAAGTCTTTTTGGAGACGACAACCAGCCTTATATCATCGGTTTGGGAGCTGGGGTATGTGCATTGATTCTTTGTATTATTTATTTTCAGTATGAACGGTTGAAGACGAATTTAGCAAACCGAGCAAAACAACCATAGACTTCTCAATTTTTTTATAGTCTAACTTTTCCCTTGCCATATAAATAAACATCACTTCTAATTTAGAGTTGAGGTTTAACTTATCTTGGTTTAGACGAAATGCTTCTCTCAATCTACGTTTTAACAAATTTCTATCAACTGCTTTTTTAAATAACCTCTTGGGAACACTCACTGCAATCTGATATGTTGAAGTTTCACTTTCTTCCCGATAATAAACCGCTGTAATGGGAAACTTATGAAGTCTCTTTCCCTCTACAAATAGCCGGTCTATACTCTTTTGGCTTTTTAGCCTCTTGTCTGCACCAAGTGTGTAGTTCATCAATTTGAATTATAAAGCAATAATTAATTCAAAGGTAATTCTTTCCCTATAATCAGCAAGAAAGGATTATTTTTGTATCAAATTCAAAAAATAAAAAATATGTATCCAGCAGATATTGTAATGCCCATGAAAGAACAATTGACTTCAAATGGGTTTGAGGATTTAACAAGCGTTGAAAAAGTTGACAACGCAATGAAAAAAGAAGGAACTACGCTAGTAATGGTAAACAGTGTTTGTGGCTGTGCTGCGGGAGCGGCTCGTCCGGGAGTTTTACTTTCTGTAACAGGCGATAACGTACCCGACAACCTAACTACCGTTTTTGCAGGATTTGATATTGATGCAACCAATAGAGTAAGAGAGTATTTGATGCCTTTTCCTCCTAGTTCTCCTGCTGTGGCCTTATTTAAAAATGGTGAATTGGTTCACATGTTAGAGCGTCATCACATAGAAGGTCATTCTGCGGAAGCAATTGCCCAAAACCTGAAAGAAGCATACGCTGAGTTTGTTTAATTCTCAATGGTAAAAGCATTTAGCCCTTTAGTTTATATAAATTAAAGGGTTATTCTTTTCTGAATTTTGTTGTACGTTTGTTTAATATTTATTTAAATTAATCATGAAATTAGCCTATATAATATCCTTTATTATAATTGCTTCGATAAAAATTTCAGGGCAAACACATAACTCATTTCATCAAACCTTGGCTGACCAAATAAGCAATACACAACTCACAAACAATCTATCTGAATTTGTGGGATTTGGAGCAAAAGAAATGGGAACAACTGCTCAGCAAAATACACTTGATTGGTTAGAAAATTTATACCAAACTTGGGGTTATACCTCTATAGAGCAACAGGCTGTTTCGGTTTCAGGACAAACGGGTTATAACTTAATTGTCACAAAACAAGGAACTACTTACCCCGACACTTATATTGTAATTGATGCTCATTATGACACGCTCAACGGTCCGGGTGCTAATGATAACGGTAGTGGAACAGTTGTACTACTTGAGTTAGCTCGAATTTTGCAAAATATTCCAACAGAGTATTCCATTAAATTTATTCATTTTACCGGAGAAGAGCTTGGGCTATTTGGAAGTCAGCAGTATGTGCAAAACATTGTTATTCCACAAAATATTGACGTGAAACTTGTGCTAAATATTGACCAAGTAGGAGGTGTAGCAGGAGAAACGAATAATACAGTAACCTGTGAACAAGATGAAGACTTTCCAAGTTCAAATAATAATGCTTCCAGTATAGCCACTATGGAGTTGGCAACACTAATGGAAATTTATTCTAATTTGGAAACCAACATAAGTTATGCTTATTCATCAGACTATATGCCTTTCCAAGAAGAGGGCTATGTCATTACAGGGCTTTTTGAGTTCAATGAATCTCCCTACACACACTCACCACAAGACACAATGCCTAACATAGACATAGATTACGTCACACAAATAACCAAAGGAGCAATGGGAGCATTGTGCTACTTTACAAAAGCCTATGAACCCATGAGTACAAACGACACAAATATCCAAACGGTTCAAATTTACCCTAACCCGGTTAATGAAAATCTAACGATAAAGTCAAATGATTTTGGGTCTAAACAGGTTCAAATTTCAGACTTGAACGGTAGAGTTCTCTATTCGGAGTCATTTGTTGGAAGTAACCTCTCTATCAATATGAGTAAAATTCCAAATGGAGTTTACCTCATTAAATTATTCAATGAGAAATTAATTTCTGTACAAAAAATAATTGTTCAACACTGATTTTAAAAAGAGTTAATGTTTACAGGAATTATTGAAAATATAGGTCAGGTCAAAAAAGTAGAAAAAGAAAATACCAACATCCATTTTTGGATAGAGTCTGATTTTACCCATGAATTAAAAATCGACCAAAGCATAGCTCACAACGGAGTTTGCCTTACTGTTGTTGAAATAAATAGTAACCTATATAAAGTAACCGCCATTGACGAAACATTGAAAAAAACAAACCTTGGCACACTTTCCAAAGGAAATAAAGTGAACCTGGAGCGCTGTATGCGGTTAAATGAACGGCTAGACGGACATATAGTCCAAGGACACGTAGACCAAACAGCTCTTTTGGCTTCCATAGAAAATGAAAAAGGAAGCTATCTTTTAACTTTCCGGTATGACGAAAAAAACTCAGGAAACGTCACGGTAGAAAAAGGGTCAATTTGTATAAATGGAATTAGTTTAACCGTTGTTGACTCTAAAGTGGGAACATTTTCCGTTGCCATTATTCCTTATACATGGGAACATACCAATTTACATACACTCAAAATTAATGACACCGTGAATTTAGAATTTGATATCATCGGAAAATACGTCCAGCGGCTGATGCAGAAATAAATTATGTTTAAAAAACTAAAACTATCACAGAGAGTATTTGGGGCAATGTTTATCGTTATCCTGTTTACTGCTATTTCTGTACTTTTTATCACCATATACAACTTTCGCGAACAAAACCGTAACTTCTCGGAAGTCCTACTAAAAAACAAAGAAAAACAAGTCATAGATGCTATTGATTATGAATTGGATAGCTATCCGGATTTGGCAACTTCCCAAAATATTTACGACGTATTGGAAAATTCCATTTTAGGAATTGCCGATATTCACAAAACAGACATCAATGTTTTTGACGTCAGGGGAAATCTAATGCTCACAACTGAGCCTAATGATGTTCCTACCAGAGTTTTGCCACAAAGAGTTTTGGATAGTTTGTCTCAAAATTTAGAATATTTAGAAGTTCCTTTCAAAACCGACGATGGAAAAATGGCATTAACGACATACCGCTATGTCAATAATTTCAAAAACCAACCAGTTGCCATTATTAACCTCCCCTATAAATCCAGTAATTCTCTTTTTGAAGAAGACAAACGAGCTCTACTCAATCGGTTTGCCGGTGTTCTTTTTTTCATTCTACTATCCGGTGGTGTGCTTTCTTGGTTGATGGCAAACCAAATCACCCGGAAAATTGAATTAATTGCCAATAAAATCAAACAAACAGATGTTGTAATTCACAATCGACCAATTGAATATCCGTACAATGATGAGATAAAACCTTTGGTAGATTCTTACAATGAAATGCTCAAAAAACTAAATCACCAGTCCAATTTACTGGCACTTACAGAGCGTGAAGAAGCATGGCGAGAAATGGCAAAACAAGTTGCACACGAAATCAAAAACCCACTCACACCCATGCGAATGTTAATTCAAAATTATGTTCGTAAATATGACCCAAGTGACCCTGGTTCAGTAGAAAAATTAAAAGACTTGTCCGATACTTTAGTCACTCAAATTGATACGATGTCGGCTATTGCTGAGGCTTTTTCCGACTTTGCTCGGCTTCCTTTACGAAAAGATGAGGAAATTGACGTTGTAGATACCATAAAAACTGCTTTAGAAATTTTTCCGGAAAACTATATTCAATTTACCCCATCGGTAAAAGAACTTAAAATTAATTTCGATAAAATTTACCTCATCCGTATCATTACAAATTTGGTAAAAAATGCTATTCAAGCTGTTCCACAAGGACAAAAACCAGAGGTTACTGTTAACCTTCAAAAAATGAAAGATCATATTGTATTTCGAATTTCTGATAATGGCGTTGGGATTCCTCCCCATTTGGGTAATAAAATATTTGAACCAAAATTTACAACAACAACCGGAGGAATGGGGCTTGGGCTTGCTATGGTTAAAAAAATTGTGGAAGATTACAGCGGTGACATTCGCTACATAAGTGAAGAAAACCATGGTACAGAATTTATCATCAGTATTCCCCATGTCCAAAACACCTTTTAGATTTAAACAATTCAGTATCCGACAGGAAAACTCTGCCATGAAAGTTGGAACAGATGGTGTCTTATTAGGAGCTTGGGCAGAAGCACTATATGCCAAAAGAATTTTAGATATCGGCACAGGAACGGGGCTAATTTCTTTGATGCTAGCACAGCGTTTTACAAATGCTGAAATTACCGGAATTGAAATTGATGAATTGGCTTCAAAAGAGGCTTCATTCAATGTAGCCAAAAGTCCTTTTTCTAAAAAATGTACAATTATAAATACTTCTCTTCAGCACTATAATCCCTCTCAGAGTTTTGACTTTATCATTAGCAATCCTCCTTTTTTTGAATTTACAAATCGTTCAAAATCAGCACGAAACAATGCTCGTCAACAGAGTGAGTTGTCTTTTGAAGAATTGCTTTTCCATACCCAACGATTATTGATGAAAAACGGACATTGCGCTTTCATTATTCCTTATTCAGCAGAAAACTCTTTTATTCAACATGCAAAGGACTGTGGTTTATTTCCTGAAAGAATTTTACATATAAAAGGACATGAAAAAGCACTTTTCAAACGAAGTTTATTACAATTTTCCTTTCTTCAAAAAGAAGTTGAAACCTCAACTTTAACAATAGAATTAGAGCGAAATGTTTATACAAACGAATATATCCAACTAACAAAAGATTTTTACCTAAAAATGTAGGTTGAAACACTTCTTTACTACCTCACTTTTACTACAACTTTCCCTTTGGCACGTCCACTTTTTATATAGGAAAAGGCATCATTGGTTTGGTCAAATGAGAAAACTTTATCTACAACAGGTTTTATTTTACCGGTTTCTACCAACTTAGTAATTTCACCCAGTTGCTGACCATTGGCTTTCATGAAAAGAAATTGGTAATCTACATATTTTTGCTTTGCCCGTCTCCTGACTTTATAGCTCATAATTCCCAAAATAAATTTTAATACCCACGATAATCCAAATTCCTTGGCATAAGCAGGTGTTGGCGGACCAGAAATGGAAATAACTTTACCACCTGATTTGGTAATATTAATGGATTTTTCCAATGTTTTGATGTCTTGGCTATTCAAAACCAAGTCGTAATCTTGTAGTTCAGTTTCAAAATCTTGGGTTTTATAGTCAATTAAAATATCGGCTCCCAAAGACTTCACCCAATCAAAATTTTTGGAACTCGTTGTTGTTGTTACTACTGCTCCTAAATACTTAGCCAACTGAATAGCAATTGTTCCCACACCTCCAGAACCTGCTTGTATAAACACTTTTTGACCTTTTTGTAATTTCCCTCTTTCTATAAAAGTCTGCCAAACTGTTAAACCAACCAACGGAATGGAAGCAGCTTCTTCCATCGTGCTGTTTTTGGGTTTTAAGGCTACAAATACTTCATTGATCGCAATATATTCTGCCAAAGTACCAATTTTAAAATCAGGAACTCTTGCATAAATTTCATCACCAACCTTGAAACGACTCACTTTACGTCCTACTTCGGTAACAATTCCTGCAACATCATGCCCCAATATCAATGGTGTTTTATAAGGCAAAATAGTTTTAAATGACCCACTTTTTATTTTGGTATCCAATTGGTTTAGACCTGCTGCATAGATTTCTACCAAAACCTCATTTTCGGTAATTTGTGGTCGGGGGACTTCCGATAACTGTAACGGTTCCGTTTCACTATATTTGTTGATGGTGAATGCTTTCATTTGTTAATATTTATTGTTTTTAATGGTCACATGGAACACCCAAATTAACATTCCGCTGTGTAATTAAAACTTAATAATGGGTGTTTCATTTTAAAATAATAATTAAGTTTGCTTTCAAATTGCAAGTGCAAATATAATTATATTTACTTTTGTTTTGCAAGTGTTTTTAATTTTTACGAAAAAATGAAAAAAAGGTCTGATTGTCCAATAAGCTCTGGATTGGATGTTTGGGGTGATAAATGGTCATTATTGATTGTACGGGATTTAATGTACAATAAACAATGTACGTATGGTGATTTTTTAAAATCGGAAGAGAAAATTGCAACCAACATCTTGGCTTCCCGACTGAAAACATTAGAAGAAAATAATATTATTGCCAAGCTCAAACACCCCGAAAGTAAAGCTAAAGTATTGTACCGACTGACCGAAAGGGGCATTGATTTATTGCCTGTACTAATGGAAATAAGCCTTTGGTCAGATAACTATTTTAAAATACCTAAAAAAATCCAAACAATACTTGAAAAGTATAAAAAGGATAAGGTTAACTTCACAAAGCAACAAAAAAAAGAATTGACGGAGGTTAATTAACGGCATCAGCGTTCCAAAAATCAGAACACAGATGACACAGATAACCACAGAAAAAATCAGTGTAAAATCCGTATAATCAGTGGTGTCAGCATTCCAAAAAACAAGTTACAGATAACGCAGATTTATTATCTTTGACCAAATCAAAAAAAATAAGTTTCAAAAAAGAAACCCAAAACAATGGCACAATCCATAGAACCCAATATTGCCGACCTCGCCAATGGCTGGTTAAAATCATACAAACTGCCTTATAAATTAGAGCAAGAATCGTTAAATACCGAAATAGACAAAGCACTCGAAGATTATCATTCTAAATCGGGTGGAAAAGGTGGAAATCGTCCCGATGCTAAACTTTTGCTTCAGAATAAAAATTTGGATTTTTTCCCGATTCTGATTGAATACAAAGGGCATCAAGACAATTTAGTAAAATTAGACAAAGACGGGCAAGTAGAAAACCGAACCGCCAAAAATGAACCCAACTTCAAAAACATCAAATCTTTTGCGGTAAACGGTGCGGTGCACTACGCCAACGCATTACTTCATCATACCAGTTATACCGATATTATCGCCATCGGGATGACGGGCTATAAAGACGAAACGGGTAAAATTCAACATGAAATAGGTGTGTATTATGTGTCCAAAAGCAATTTGGGTGCCGGACAAAAAGTAGGCGAATACACCGATTTTTCTTTCCTTTCGCCCAAGCATTTTGATGCGTTTATCGAAAAAGTAAAAACCTTACAGCTTTCGCAAGAAGAGCTGGATAAACTCAAAGAACAACGCGAACGGGAAATTGACCAAAGTTTGGTAAAACTCAACAACGATATTTACCAAAACGAAAAAGGATTGGGCGAAAACGACCGTGTTTACCTCGTTGCCGCTTCCATTATTGCCACGCTTGGCATACCCGGAAAAGTGTCGCCTTTGGAAAAAGGAGATTTAAAATCTTCTACCGAAAAAGGTAATAAAGACGGCGATATTATCGTGCGAAAAATCAAGGCTTTTCTCGATGAAAAAGACATCCCAACCGAAAAGAAAAATTTAATCCTCCGAACTTTAGAAAACACGCTAACCACTGCCAATATCAACAAAGTAGAAGACGGAGAAAGCCAACTCAAACGGGTTTTTACCAAAATTGTGGACGATTTAGGCATTTATTACAAAATAGGTTTAACCACCGATTTTACGGGCAAACTCTTTAACGAAATGTACGGTTGGCTCGGCTTTAGCCAAGACAAGCTAAACGATGTGGTGCTAACGCCGGCTTATGTGGCTACGCTTTTGGTAAAACTTGCTCGGGTCAATAAAAATTCTTTTGTATGGGATTTTGCCACCGGTTCGGCAGGATTGCTCGTGGCAGCCATGAACGAAATGCTGATTGACGCCAAAAGCACCATTACCTCATCAGACGAACTTGCCCAAAAAGAACTCCGCATAAAAGCCGAACAATTGCTTGGTTTAGAGTTGCTTTCCAGCGTGTATATGTTGGCTATTTTGAATATGATTTTAATGGGTGACGGAAGCTCCAACATTTTAAATATTGACTCTATAAAAGATTTTGACGGAAAATACGGCTTTGGCAATACCGACAGCCTATTTCCGGCTGATGCCTTTGTGCTTAATCCGCCTTATTCTGCCAATGGCAACGGGATGAATTTTGTAGCAAAAGCACTGAGCATGATGCACAAAGGCTATGCTGCCATTATTATCCAAAACTCGGCAGGTAGCGGAAAAGCCAAAAGCTACAACCAACAAATTTTAGCAAAAAATACGCTGATTGCCAGTATTAAAATGCCGGTTGATATTTTTATTGGTAAAAGCAGCGTTCAAACCAATATTTATGTGTTTAAAGTAGGCGAAGCACACCACAAAGACGAAATGGTGAAGTTTATAGACTTTAGTAATGATGGTTATAAAAGAACTAATAAAAAGAAAGCAAAAACCAATCTGCACGATACCGACAAAGCCAAAGAACGCTACGAAGAATTGGTAAATTTAGTGCGTTTTGGCAAAAGCAAACTCAGTATTTTTACCGAAGCCGAGTACTACGAAAACACCATTGACCCCAAAAATGGAGCCGACTGGAACCAAACCGCACCCATAGACACCAAACCCACTTTGCAGGATTTTAAAAAAACCGTGAGCGATTATTTGGCATGGGAAATTAGCGCCCTTTTAAAACAAAATACCGAAACTGAAACGCCGGGAAAGTAAACGCCCCACTCAATGAAAAACTGAAACAAGTTGAGTGGGGAGAATTTAGATTGGGAGATTTGTTTGAGATAAATCCAACAAAATATTATCGTTTATCAAATGAAGAAATTTTATCTAAAAATGGAAAAGTTCCATTAATTTCAAATTCCTCGACAGATAATGGAGTTATGGGCTTTTCTAATTTGAAAGCGAACAATAAAGGAAATTCAATAACTTGTTCTGACACCACATTAGGAGCAGATACAATGTATTATCAAGAAAATGATTTTATAGGGTATTCTCATATTCAACATTTAGTTCCTAAATTTAAACCTTTCAATAAAGCTATTGCAAATGCGATAATTTCAGCTAGTAGAATTTCAACTTCAAATAAATATGATTACGGAAACAAGTTCAATCGTGTAGCAATGAATAAAACCAAAATCCAACTTCCCACCCAAAATGGCAAAATAGATTTTGATTTTATGGAAAGTTTTATGACAGATTTAGAAGCCGAGTGTATTACTAAATTAGAAAACTATCTTACAGCAAACAATTTAAACGATTACACGCTAAACGCAAAAGAAAAATAGGTTTTAAAGGATTTTGAAAATAATAAGATTAAATTTAATGAGTTTCAGATAGGAAAGTTATTCCACATAAACTCGTATAAAAAACGGTTTGATGCCAATAAAGTAATTATTTCAAATATTGGTAAGCCATATGTAGTAAGAACAAGTTTAAATAATGGCATTCGTGGATATATTGAAGAAGATGAGCAATTTTTAAACGAAGCAAATACAATTTCCTTTGGACAAGATACAGCTACAATGTTTTATCAAGAAAGACCATACTTCACAGGTGATAAAATCAAAATTTTAAAATCAAAAGATAATAGTTTTAATAAGCAAAATGCTCTGTTTTTTATTTCCTCTATGACTAAATCTTTCAGCTCTTTTTCTTGGGGTGGCTCAAGTTTTAGTGTAAATGTAATAACAAATCAAATAGTAAAACTTCCCATCCAAAACTCTAAACCTGATTACCAAACAATGGAAACTTTAATTTCGGCTGTTCAAAAAATGATAATAAAAGATGTGGTAAAGTATGTGGCGGGGAAGGTATAAACCGTGCAAAGGCAATACAGGAATTTAAAGGAGAGATATTTAGTTGATAATCTGCACTTTATTATTTTGTTTACCGTTTTTTGTTATTTTTAGCAAACAAAGTATTTTGTTTACCAAACTGAATGTACAAAATCATTTGTTCGCCATTTTTTACAAAAAAAGAGAAATAAAAAGGTATATTTGTATTGTAAATTAGTACCCGTAAAGGGTAGGGTGGTATGTTTTTGTATTATAATCCCTTCGGGATAACATTATATTGGAGAAATAATAAGAGCCTTATCCAACAACTTTGAAGACCATTCTAAAACCACAGAAAATGGAATTGAATTTTGGTTTGCCAGAGATATACAGCACCTTTTAGGGTATTCAGAATGGCGAAATTTTCAGAAAGTAATCATAAAAGCAAAAACGTCTTGCGACGCAACCGGGAGTGATGTTTTAGACCATTTGACGTTAACAAAATGGTCAAGCTCGGCTCTGGAAGCGAGAGAAATCAGTGTAATTAGTGTAAATAAACGTTTAGTATTATTAAAATACTAGTTCAGTTCTAAAAATCGGTATTTGGAAACAGACAATTTCACTTGATTTTGAGTACATTTTTCCTTTGAATAAAATTTCAGTTTTGTACTTCCATTAGTCGCTTCTATCAAAAACTCTCTTCCCAAGTACCTACTTTGGGTTATTTTAAACTCCTTTCCTTTTTCCTCTTCATAAATGTCTTCAGGATAGAGAATTATCTCTTTATTTTTTGGAATTTCAATTTGAAATAATCGGTAAAACTCCTCTGATGAAAGTTTGTTGTACTCACCCAGTAAACTTACCACATATTCATTCATTGGGTTTTCCCGAAGTATTTTTGGAGTATCAAATTGAGCTATTTTTCCTTTGTTCAGCACCATAATTTTATCTGAAAAACCCAAAGCATCACTCACGTCATGCGTAGTCAAAAGTACCGTACAGTTATTTTCTTTTGCCCAACGGTAGATACTTTCTCGTATTTTAAACTTTAGTGGTTGGTCCAACTGACCATAAGGCTCATCTAGTAACAGCATTTTGGGTTTTGCAGCCAAAGCTCTTGCTATTGAAACACGCTGCCTTTGTCCTCCACTCAATTGTTTTGGGGGTTCATTTATAAAATTCTCTAGAAAAACAACCTTTAGCGCTTCTTCTATTGTTTTTTGTTTCAGGGGTAAATCAAAATTACTCAAATATTTTCCTACATTTTCACCTACCGAAACATAGTCCAAAAGGTCAAACTCCTGTGGAACAAACTTCATGTCAGCATGACCCGGAACTAGATTGTATTTAGGGCCGGTTACAGTTTCATCGTTAAAAGAAATTTCACCTTGCTCTAAATCTTCCAATCCATAAATAAGTTTCAAAAGTGTTGATTTTCCACTTCCACTCTCACCCAAAATAGAAATAAATGCTCCTTTATCAACTCTAAAGTTAAGATTTGACAAGGTTTTTCGCTCTTGGGAATATGCAAAATCTAAATATTTTACTGTTAACATTTTACAAATTTCTGTTTTTAATTGTATTATTTATAGTAAAATCACATTTACTTATCATACATCAATTATTTAGGTAAGATTTTTGCGTTATTTTTGCCAAAAATTTAATCAAATGAAAAAAACACTTTTAGGTTTATCACTAATCGGAATGACATTTCTTGCTTCTTGTGGAGGAGGAAAAGATGCCGTTGAAGCAACAGATGCTCAAGATACTGCAACCGCTTCTGCAGAAGCAGTGGCTTATACTGTAAATACAGATGTAAGTTCTACTACTTGGAAAGGTTTCAAAATTTATGAAAACGACAATAGCGAAGCAGGACATTATGGTTCTGTAAAATTAAAATCAGGTGAAATCACATTAAAAGACGGAATATTGGAATCAGGAAATTTTGTTGCTGACCAATCTACTTTTGAAAGTGTAGATTTAAATGAATCACCAGAAGATAAAGCAAAATTAGACGGTCATTTAAAGTCTCCTGACTTTCTAGATACTGAAAAGTTCCCAGAAGCAACTTTTGAAATTACCGGTGCTACAAAAATAGATTCTGGCGACTACAACACTGAAATTTCTGGTAATCTTGACTTTAGAGGAACTCCTAAAAACATTACATTCAAAGCTAATGTAAAAGAAGATGGAGACAAAATAACTGTTCAGTCTGAAGAGTTCAAAATCAACCGCCAAGACTTTGGTATTACGTTCAAAGGAGGAAAAGGTTCTGTTATAAAAGACGACGTAATTTTACAATTAGACGTAACAGCAAATAAAAAATAAAGTATTTTTCTTTATTTTAATGATAAAAGTCCCGATAATCGGGGCTTTTTTATTTTAATTGAATAATTTTAAACCTTCTAAACGAAAATTTTTTTCTCATGAAATTAATTGGTCCATTCTCCCAAATCATTCCACTTCGTAATTTACCCATAAAAGGTACGCTAAAAGACGAACAATTAGAAATCATAGAAAATGGTGGAATTTTAGTTGAAAACGGTACAATCCTATCACTTGGTTTATTTACTGATTTGAAAAAGGAGTTTCCTAATGTTCACCAAGAAGAAATTCAAGAAGACTCTGTTTTACTCCCCGGATTTATAGACAGCCATACACATATTTGTTTTGGTGGAAATCGCTCACGTGATTTTGCAATGCGGCTAAATGGTAAAACTTATTTAGAAATTGCTGAAAGCGGTGGTGGAATTTGGAGTACCGTAACCAATACCCGAAAAGAGTCCAGAGAAAGTTTGATGAAATCTACTTTAAAAAGAGCTAATAAAATGCTTCAAAATGGTATTACAACTCTCGAAATAAAAAGTGGGTATGGGCTTAGTATAGAAGATGAACTTAAAATGCTAGAGGCAATTAACGATGTAAAAAGTAATACAAAGGCAACTGTCGTTTCTACATTTTTAGGAGCACACATGAAACCACGTGATTTTGAGGGAGCCAACACAGAGTACCTTAGTTTATTAGTCAATGAGGTTTTCCCCATTCTAAAAGAAAGAAAGAAAACAAACCGAATTGATATTTTTACCGAGAAATCGGCCTTTTCAGTAGAGGAGAGCAGGTTCTATCTACAAAAAGCAAAAGAAAATGGTTTTGAAATTACCATCCATGCTGACCAATTTACTCCGGGTGGAAGTTTACTTGCTGTAGAGTTTGGTGCATTAAGTGCTGATCATTTGGAGTTTTCTGGTGAAGAAGAAATAAAGGTTTTAGCAAAAAGCAATGTTGTCGCAACGGCACTTCCCGGTGCTTCAATTGGATTGGGAATGCAATATACTCCCGCAAGAAAATTATTAGACGCAGGAGCTTGTCTATCCATCGCTTCAGACTGGAACCCCGGTTCTGCGCCTATGGGTGATTTATTGACACAAGCCTCTATTTTGGCTACTTTTGAAAAACTATCTATGGCTGAAATTCTTTCAGGGCTTACCTTTCGAGCTGCAAAAGCTCTAAATTTTACAGATAGAGGAACTTTAGAAAATGGAAAAAAAGCTGACTTTATTTCTTTCCCTACTGCTGATTTTAGAGATATTATTTATCACCAAGGACAACTAAAACCTGATACCGTATGGGTTGATGGAGAATTAATTTAAACTCTTTTTTATGAAATTTCATATACTTTTTATCACAATTTCTATTGTCTTTCTATCCTGTTTAGTAAAAGCTCAAGACACCATTTACTTTGATAAAGACTGGAAAGAAACCACAAAGGATAATCACGCATTTTATAGACCTATGCCTTTGCTCAAGGAGGGTGATTTAGTCCTTATTCGGGATTATTATAAAAATGGAAACCTCCAAATGCAAGGCTATGCTATGGATAATAATCTAGACAATTATGTGGGAGATATCTATTGGTATGATGAAAATGGATACGATGGTGAGATGAGTCAATACCTAAATTTAAATCCGGTAAAAACACTCGTGTATTTTCATGCTGATGGCAGTTTGTGGCAGAAAATAGTTTACAACCAAAGCGGAGAAAAAAAGAAAATTTCTACCTATTGGAAAGAAAAAGAGATTGCCGTAGGTGAGATTGATTCATTGAAAAATTTGTCCGGTGTATTTACCTCCGATTTTTATGCTCGGTACAAAAATGAACCCTACGACTACTTCATGGAACGATCTATAATAGAGTCAATTGCTCCACAATCAGTCGAAGGTAAAAAAGCTACAGAATTTCGAATTGTACAATTCTTTGACAATGGGAAAAAAGCCAAAGAAACACTATATGAAAACAGTGAGTATGGACAAAGCACCAAGTTGCATATCTCTGTTTGGAATGCTGAGGGCAATCTAGTGTCAGAGCATAAGTACAGCAATAAGGGAAGCGATAAAATAGTACAAGAAATTGATTTTTACACCTCCAACACCTTTGCCAAGGGCATAAAACAAAAAATATCAATAAATGAATATGGCTCTCGTGATGGTCTTTCGACCTTTTATACTCCTAATGGTGATATCCTAACAGAGCAACTGTATAAAAGTGGTGATCTAGAAAACATCAAATATTACAAAAATGGTCAATTTGATTACAGCAATCAGTACCAAAATGAAAAGCCTTATAATGGTAATTTCATAACACCTGTTGATAACCTAGAAATTGTTTATCAAATGATTAATGGGCTGAAAGAAGGCACAACACTTTTCCGAATCAAAAAATCCGGTAAAGTGATATATCAAGGCGAATACAAAAATGGAGTCCCTTATAATGGTGTGATTGTCAATTTTGAAGATGAAGACACACTAGAGGTCTTTTCGTACAAAAATGGTAAACAAGACGGTGTACAGCGTGTATATGGAAATACGTGGATATATGATGATCTGCAGCAAGAATATTTGCTAGAGGAGTACGAAATGAAAGATGGAAAACATGATGGCTATCATAAGAAATATATTGATGACATACCGCTCACCAGTCAATACAAAGACGGTAAAATAGTATCTGGGACAATCATTGATAAACTTACAGAAAAGACTTACGAAAATGGCCACCTCATCAAAGAAAAAATCAAACAACGTGAATATGATTCACAACACATCATTGTCAATACATACGAAAACAATCAATTAACAACACAAGATTTGTCCTATTTCTTGATAACCGAAAATCCGCAACCTTATTATCGAGGTGTTTATCAAAAAGGAAAACCTTTTGACGGCTATTTTATCGGAGATACTATCATTGACAATATCACTTGTATTGATTTTTATGAAAAAGGAATACAAAAATATCAGTATTCGTTTGACATCATCGAACACTTAGAAAATGACTCCGGTTATAATCTCAAAACCACATTTGACAAAAGTGGAAAAGTGATGGACGGTATTGCTTATGAGCTTGTTGAAGATGGTTTATTGTACAGCAATCATTATACAAAAGGCAAATTGCACAGATTTACCTTGGATGCTTTTGCAATGCACTATTTTAATCGATTTTCTTTCTCTCTAGAAGACAATGCTCTCCTAATTAGCAATCTGCGTTCTGCTCCCTATGTCTTAAAGATTCATAAGGAAGAAGATTCTTTCATCGCCTCTGTCTATAATGGTGATATACTCGTCACTACCAATAACCCCAACAATCAACCAAAAGACGGCACTCCCAATACGATGACAATTCAATACTATGAAAATGGTGTTATAAAAATATACAGTTTCTACACATTTTCTCATCAAGAATTAAACGAGTTTTCGGAATTACTCTACAGTTATTTTCCTCCATTCCCTATTATTAGCAACGAAAGTCTATATGATTTGCTATTAGTTGCCAGAGAAAACCCTATAATGGATATGGACAAACAAAATATATCATGGTACCAACTAGAGGTTTTAGAAGCAACAAATAACATCGCAAGCAATACTATCGGCATGATAGAATACGACGAAACCGGACAAATTTCTTTTGGCAAAAAAGCTATCTTAAATACTGACAAAACCCTCACTATACAAGAAATCGAAGATGGAAAAATACTTGAATCCGAAACATTTGGTTCTGTAGAAGAGTATCTTATAGAAAGAGATGATTTGTAAACATACCTCTTTTTGATATGGACTATAAAATCTAGGGTAAAACATTTTTTAATTCGTTTCAACTGATTTCCGTACTTTTGGCATAAATCAAATTCATTTTATGATTCTTTCTATGACCGGGTACGGTAAAGCCGTAGCAGAATGTATTGACAAAAAAATTACAATTGAAATTCGTGCGCTTAACAGCAAATCCATTGATTTAAACACACGTTTACCCTATTTGTACAAAGAAAAAGAGTTAGAAATCCGAAAATTTCTCTCCGAGAATTTACAACGTGGAAAAGTTGATTTTTCAATCCAAACTGAAATTACAAGTACCGGGAAAACACAACAAATAAATCCGGAAATCATAAAATCTTATATTGCTGAATTTAAAGAAATCGTTCCTGAAGCAACCGATGCTGAACTTTTAGCAATCGTTATGCGACTACCTGATGTCATGGCGTTTACATGTAGTGAGTTAGACAAAACCGAATGGAAACAATGCTATGAAATAATAAAAGAAGCTATTGCCAATCTACAACAATTTAGAGAAGACGAAGGAAAAGTTTTAGAGAATGAATTTCAACAACGTATCCATTCAATTTTGGAATTACTAAAACAAGTTGAACCTTTTGAAAAGGAACGAATTAAAACATTACGCGAACGCTTTCTAAAGAATTTAGAAGAATTAAATGTAGAAATTGACCAAAATAGATACGAGCAAGAATTGATTTACTATCTAGAAAAATTAGATATAACTGAAGAAAAAGTTAGACTAAAAAATCACTGTGAATACTTTATCAAAACGATGAACAGTGAAGAGTCTAACGGTAAAAAACTCGGTTTCATAACACAAGAAATTGGACGAGAAATCAATACACTTGGCTCAAAATCCAATCATTCGGAAATGCAGAAAATTGTTGTCCAGATGAAAGATGATCTAGAAAAAATTAAAGAACAGGTATTGAATATTCTCTAATTTTAAAAATAGATTATGGGCAAACTAATTATTATCTCAGCACCATCCGGAGCAGGAAAAACCACACTTGTAAAACATCTTTTACAGCAAACTCCCAGTTTGGCTTTTTCGGTTTCCTGTACTACACGAAATCCAAGACCAAACGAGGCTGACGGAAAAGATTATTATTTTTTAAGTATCGAAAGTTTTAAACAAAAAATTGAAAATGAAGAATTTGCCGAATGGGAGGAGGTCTATGAAAATAATTTCTACGGTACGTTAAAATTGGAAATTCAACGAATTTGGTCAGAAGGAAAACAAGTCATTTTTGATATAGACGTAATAGGCGGAATCAATCTAAAAAATTTATATCCTGATAATTCACTATCTATCTTCATCATGCCACCTTCTCTGAAAGAGCTAGAAAGCCGTTTACGAAATAGAAGTACCGAAACAGAGGAAAAGCTACAAATACGTGTAGAAAAAGCTGAAAAAGAGCTAGAATTAGCTCCTAAATTTGATACAATTATAGTAAATGATAACTTAGAAAAAAGTAAACAAGAAATTCTGACTTTGGTAAATACTTTTGTTACAAACTAAGCTTTCAGAAAAAATATAAAAACAGAATCAGACCTTCAAGGTTTTAAAAGCCTTGAAGGTCTGATTCAAAATTATCTTAAAGTTCATCTATTTTGTCAATCAATTTAGCATCTCTTGTATTTTTTTGTACAGCAATAGCAGAGAAAATACTCAAACAAAAAGACATACCATAAAACCCTTTTTCACTTAACTCCAAATCAGCATTCCATAGCCCAATTATCAAAAGCGTAAGAGATGCCAATGTGGCAAACCAACTAAGTCCATAGTAAATCTCTGTCACAGGTAGCCCTTCTGCTTTATCTCGTACACTTTTTTGTACCGAAATCACCGAAAATAGTCCAAACAACAACAAAGTAAAATAATATCCTTTTTCATTTAGCTCCATAGTAGCATTCCAAAGTCCTATACAAAAACTAATGGTTCCAAGAAATAGTGCTGTCCATGAAGCTCCTATAAAAGCAGGAGTTGGTTTCATTGGGTTTCTTTCTTTGTTCAATTCTCTTTTCTTAAATGAATTGTCTTTTTCCGTTAGATTCGTTTCTTTAATTGTTTCCATTTTAAACTGTTTTAAAATTCTATCACAAAAATGTCTATCCTTGGTTTAACACAAAAATAAAAATTCAACTAAAACTTACGCTATTTTTTACTACTTTTAAAGAATTTAATTCAATTTTTATTTAAATGAACTCACTCTCTGAAATTATTAAATTAATGGATAAATCCGATAAAAAGGAATTTATACAATATTTAAACAATAGAAATAAACGAAGTGATACAAAGAATATTCAGTATTTTAAATTAATAGAATCTAACGATATAATTAACGAAAAAAACTGGATTTTAAAACAAAATTCTATGGCTTCCTATCATGCTTTGAGAAAACGACTGTATGATAATCTTATAGAATTTATGAGCAACAAACAGTTTGAAAAAAATACGGGAACTGCTAGTGAAGCATTGCGTTTTTTGGTTTTGAGTCGTTATTTCTTTGAAAATGATTTGGATAAAACAGGTTTTAAATACCTAACAAAAGCTGAAAAAAAAGCTGAAAATTTAGAGCAATTCAATTTACTTAGTGAAATCTACCAAATGCGTTTGCAATATGTTCATTTAAATCCAAATGAAAACATAGAATCACTAATGGATAAGCTGTTAGAAAATCAAAAACAGATTCAAATTGAAGCCAAGTTAAATTTTGGATATGCCCTTCTGAGAAAGGAATTACAGGAAATTCAACAAAGTCAAAAAGTAGTTGATTTACGAAAATTAATTTACAATACACTAAAGAATTTACAATTGGAATATGAAGATTTTATTTCCTATAAATCACTATATCAAATATTGTTTATAGCAAATGAGTTTGCTTCGCTAAATCATGATTTTTCCTTGATTGCACCTTTTGTTTCCAGTAGTTTAAACTTTATAGAAAACCAAAAGGAGAAAGGAAAAAATCATATTTTCTATCGGCTGAATGTTTTCTATTTTCTAGCCAATATTCAATTTAGAAATCAAAAATTTAGTGCTTGTAATTTGTATTTAAATGAGATGGAAAGAATTATGAAAATGAATAATAAAACGGTTTCAAAATCATTTTTTTTACTTCATCAGCAATTAAAATCACTTATTTCTCATTTTTTGGGTGATACGGAGTCAGCTCAAACTATTTTATCCAATACACTGAAAAAATCTAGTTCTAAAACAGAATATAAAATTTACAATACACTTTTGCTTATTCAGATTATGTATTTCACTCAATTAAATAATAGGCTGTCTATCAAATATATAAATAAATTTCAGCACAGTGATTCTTATTATGAAAAAAAGTTGGGAATGCTTTGGACGATTCGAAAAAACTTAATGGAAATCCTCATTCACACTCAATTCGAAAATGATGATTTTGCACTTTCTAGGATTGGGAGTTTCAAAAGACGTTACAAAAAATATCTAAATGATGTAAATGAGCAACGCGTAATCGACTATGTACAAATGGTTGAACGACTCATCAAAAACAAAGATTTACTTTCAAACTCTGATTTTAGAAACGATATACAGTTAAAAATAAATGTAAATAAACCCCAAGATATTTTTGTAACCTGTTTTTGGGGGTGGCTATTGTCTTTAATAGACAAAAAAATCCCCTACGATTCTACTTTGGAATTGCTCCAATTAGAATAAATTATTTTTTATTGAGTTTTTCTAAAATAAAAAGCCATTTAAATCATCACAGCAGCCACGCCCGGAAGTTCTTTTCCTTCTAAACTTTCCAACATAGCACCGCCACCGGTAGATACATAGCTTACCTTATCATCATAACCAAATTGTTTTACAAAGGCAACCGAATCCCCACCACCGACTAACGAAAAAGCACCTTTTTTCGTTGCTTCTGCTATAGCATTTCCCAAAGCAACAGTCCCTTTGGAAAAATTTGACATTTCAAAAACACCGAGCGGTCCATTCCACAATATAGTTTTAGAATCTTTTATTACATCTGCAAAAAGCTGATTGGTTTCCGGTCCTACATCCATACCCATCCAACCATCAGGAATTTCGTAAACACTTGTAATTTTGGTATTGGCGTCATTGCTAAAACTATCAGCAATCACATTATCAAAAGGTAGATAAATATTGACATCTTGTTCGTCACATGCTTTCAGAATATCCAATGCTAGTTCTAATTTATCTTCTTCCACAAGTGAATTTCCAATATCACCACCTTGTGCTTTTATAAACGTATAAGTCATTCCTCCACCAATGATTAAATTATCAATCGCCGGTAAAATATTGTCTATTATGGTAATTTTTGACGAAACTTTTGCACCGCCCAAAATAGCAGTAACCGGTTTTTCACCTGATTTCAATACTTTGTTTATGGCTTCCAATTCTTGTTTCATCAAATAACCAAAAAATTTAGCATCAGGAAAGAAATTGGCAATGATTGCTGTAGAAGCATGTGCTCTATGAGCTGTTCCAAAAGCATCATTTACATAAACATCTCCTAATTTTGACAATTGCTCTGCAAATCCTAAGTCACCCTTTTGCTCCTCAGCATGAAAACGAATATTTTCTAACAAAAGAACTTCACCTGGTTTTAAATTTTCCGCCTTATTTTGCGCGTCTTTTCCTACAACATCAGTGGCAATTTGTACACTTACACCCAAAATTTCAGAAACTTTATAAACAATATATTTCAAAGAAAACGTATCTTCAAATCCATTTTTAGGACGACCCAAATGTGTCATCAAAATAGCTGATCCTCCATCTTTTAATATTTTATCAATTGTAGGTTTTGCTGCATAAATTCGAGTTGCATCAGTGACTTCTAATTGTTCATTTTGTGGAACGTTGAAATCAACGCGAACCAATGCTTTTTTGTTTTGAAAATTAAAGCCGTCTATTGTTTTCATCTAGAATTTTAATTTGTTCAGTGCAAAAATAGAAGAATTATCATTTAAACCCATTTTTAATTTTTCACAATTCACATTTATATATACATCATTATAATTTTTTAAAATTTAAAAAAAGATTTAATTATATATGTATACACTGTTAATATGTGGATAAGTAAAGTAATAATAATTTTATGCAAACTAGATTAACAATTATTAATCATTATTTTTGTTTCAGAATGAAAGAATTGTATAGTTATCAACATAAATTGTGAATTGTTAATAGATAATTTTTTAGATAAATTAATCCTTGAAAACTATCAATAAGTTCGTTGAAAATTGATGTGCCAAAATGAAAACTTTTACTTGCATGAAAGTTGAAATTTTCTAATCAGAAATGAGTTGGAAAAATGCAAGAACAAGGTTGAAAAAACAATAAAAAGTAATTGAGGATTTATTAACATAAACTTTACATTTTCTAAACCTTGATTTATAATTAGTTAAATATTTATATAAAATTTAAGTGTTAATATCATGAAAATAGCCATTGGAGCAGACCATGCAGGATTTGA
>JBKEAG010000076.1:0-5014 GCA_047972025.1 Moheibacter sp. | reverse complement strand
CCAGACACACAACAACCCTAATTTTATTTTCATCCCCTTTGTGTTTCGCTTTGTGCGAAACCAAAGATAGAAATTTTCGGGAAATCTCAGAGTCTGTCTAAAACTGTGTTTGTTTTTTGCAAAAAACTTGTTCAAAAGTGAAAGGAAAAATCATAAAAACAATTGCGTAACAATATAAATAATTAACCCGACTAAGCCGCCTACCAAAGTTCCATTGATTCGGATGAATTGTAAATCTTTACCAACTTCTAATTCCAACTTATCACTAAGTTCTTTTCCTTCCCAACCGGCAACGGTTTTGCTGATGAGTTGCTCTACTTCTTCACGGTTTTTGAGAATCATTCGATAGACAAAATGGCGAATCCATTTATTGAGCCGGAGTCCAAGGTTTTGGTCAGTCATTAAATTATTAGAAAGCCGCTGAATATTTTTTTGCAAATATTCTTTCAGTAAAGAATCAGATTCCTTAGTATTTTGCAAAATACTGTTTTTAAGTGATTGCCAGGCTTCGTCAGTATAGTTTCGTATATTTTTTTCAGTACTTAATTCATCTTTCAATTGGTCAATTTTTTCATTCCAACTTTCTGAAACCAAAAGGCTTTAGGCAAATGTTTCTAAGTTTTCAGTTAATTTTTGACGAATAAAATGATTTTTATCCATTTCAATCTCTCTGACAAAAACAATCAAACCCTCAATCAACTCTTTTGAAATTTTTTTCCCAGCTAGAAATGCGATAAAAGGACGTTGCTCAGAAATTTTTTCACGAATCTTCTGCTGACTTTCCACTACGTATTCTTTGATTTGAGGAAGTAGTGTTTCCAATAAATGGATATGTTCGTTTTTTTCGATTAAATAATAAATACCAGAAGAAGTTAGGTTTTGATAATCAATTGACTGTAAAATTTCAGTTCCTTTTTTTGCCAAAAATTGCTCTACTTCATCATCATCCAAATCTGAAATAATTTTTTGAATGAGGTGGAGTGTTTCTTCTTCTATCATTTTCTGATTTGTAGGCTTATTCATCCATTCAGAAGCCAGTTTCACCAGATCTAACTTTTCAATATAAGGACGTATATTTTGAGGATTTAGAAAGTTGTCTTTTACAAATTTCCCGAGATTTTCTCCCAAACCATCTTTTTTTTGTTGAATGATGTTGGTGTGTGGAATGGGAACCCCTAGTGGGTGTCGAAAAAGAGCCGTTACAGCAAACCAATCAGCTAAAGCTCCTACCATTGCTGCTTCTGAAAACGCTTCTACATAACCCATCCAATTTTGAGGATTTTGATGTTGGAAATAAGCCGTCAGCCCATAAACCAAAGCCATTAGGAAAAAAAGCCCGGTGGCAATGCGTTTGTGTTTACGGAGTTGAATTTCTTTTTGGGTTGACATCAAAACTAATTTCTTACTAATTTACAGTTTATTGACCAATAACCTACCGAACAGGTATCCAATTGGAATTTTCAGATTTAGAAATACTGACTGGGTTTTGAAGTTCAAAATAGGGTGTGACTTGTTTTATATAAAGCGTGTCAATTGTAACTGTTTTTTTACAATGACTTTCTATGATTTTTACAGTTTCGAATTTGTTTAATTTATTGTAATAAACAGGCGTTTCTTTTACTACTTCTTTATTCCAAATTCCACATTGGGGCTGAAAATAGCCATGATAAATAAGAAAAGGAAGTGCTGCCAATAGAAAACCACCAATGAAAAGTAAGATATTTTGCCACTTTTTTTGTTGTGATTTTATGGATAATATGAATAAGCCATAAATAGAAACAGCACAAAGAAAAACTAAAATTTGAGGAAACCATGCTGAAAAAACACTATCGGAAAAGGTTATAGAAAATTTTTCTCCCCAAAAGAAATATATGCCGTACCAAATGATGGAAAAAGCACAAAGAACACGTATAAACCCTAAAAAATAACGAGATGATTTAGACATAGGGTCAATCCTTAATTAATTGGTTTAACACTTCGATGGCTGAGTCTGCTAAATTTGTCCCTGGTCCAAAAATAGCATGAGCCCCATGCTGGTAGAGGTATTCATAATCTTGTCTAGGAATTACACCACCAACAACAATATAAACATCATCATTTCCAAGTTTTTTTAATTCTTCTACAACTTCCGGTACCAGTGTTTTATGTCCGGCGGCTAGAGAGGAAATTCCTAAAATATGTACGTCGTTTTCTATAGCTTGTTTGGCGACTTCTGCCGGTGTTTGAAAAAGTGGAGCAATATCCACATCAAACCCCATATCAGCATAACTTGTAGCAACGACTTTTGCTCCTCTATCGTGTCCGTCTTGTCCCATTTTTGTTACCATAATTCGGGGTCTTCTTCCAAATTTTTCGGCAAATGTATCGGCTAACTTACGAGCCTCGGTAAACGAATGATTTTGATTGGCTTCCATAGCATATACTCCTTGAATACTTTTAGTTTGTGCTTTGTGACGACTAAATACGCTTTCCAACGCGTCAGATATTTCCCCCAAAGTTGCGCGTTTTCTCGCTGCTTCTATGGAAAGTTTAAGTAGATTTCCATTTTTACTTTTGGCACAATCGGTAAGTTTAGAAAGAACTTCAGCTACTTCCTGAGCATTTCTTTCTTGTTTGATTTTATTTAATCTATTAATTTGACTAAGTCGAACCGCTGTATTATCGATCTCTAAAATATCCAATTCTTCTTGTTCTAATTTAGATTTATAAGAATTAACTCCGATAATGGCATCTTCTCCAATGTCAATTTTTGCTTGTTTTTTAGCTGCAGCCTCTTCAATTCTCATTTTTGGGATTCCGGCTTCAATTGCCTTTGTCATTCCTCCCAATTCTTTTACTTCTTTGATGTATTCCCATGCTTTTTTTACCATTTGAGAAGTAAGAGATTCTATCATATAACTTCCTCCCATGGGGTCTGTAGTTCTACAAATTTGAGATTCTTGTTGAATGATTAACTGTGTGTTTCTTGCAATTCTAGCAGAAAAATCAGTGGGTAAAGCAATGGCTTCATCAAGAGCATTTGTGTGTAGAGATTGCGTTCCACCCAATGCTGCTGCTAGGGCTTCTACGGTAGTACGTGTTATATTGTTGTAAGGTTCTTGTTCGGTTAAACTCCATCCTGAGGTTTGGCAATGTGTACGCAACATCAAGGATTTAGTCTTTTTGGGCTTAAATTCACTCATCATTTCTGCCCAAATTATGCGTGCTGCTCGCATTTTGGCAATTTCCTGATAATAATTCATTCCAATTGCCCAAAAGAAAGAAAGACGAGGAGCAAAGTCGTCAATATTTAGACCGGATTCCAATCCGGTTTTCACATATTCATATCCATCTGCTAATGTATAAGCCATTTCCAAAACCGGAGTAGCCCCTGCTTCCTGCATATGATAGCCGGAAATTGAAATCGAGTTAAATCTTGGAATATTTTGAGAGGTGTATTCAAAAATATCAGCAATTATCTTCATGGAAGGAGTAGGTGGATAGATGTATGTATTTCGTACCATAAACTCCTTTAAAATATCATTTTGGATTGTCCCGCTGAGTTGCTCCTGTTTGACACCTTGTTCTTCTGCAGCAACAATATAGAATGCCAAAATGGGTAAAACAGCTCCATTCATGGTCATAGAAACTGAAATTTTATCCAAAGGGATTTCATCAAATAGGATTTTCATATCTTCAACGGAGTCAATCGCGACACCTGCCTTGCCTACGTCTCCAACTACACGTTCGTGGTCGGAATCATATCCGCGATGAGTTGCCAAGTCAAATGCAACAGAAAGCCCTTTTTGACCGGCAGCTAAGTTCCTTTTGTAAAAAGCATTGGACTCTTCTGCCGTTGAAAATCCGGCATATTGGCGTATAGTCCATGGTTTTCTCACATACATAGTTGTATAAGGACCTCGTAAAAAGGGAGCAATTCCGGGAAGGTTATTTAGAAATGGATTTTTTTCTGTGTCTGTTTGGTTATATGTTTCCTTTAGCGTTAAACTATCCAATTCAAATTCAGAATGAGAGGTTTTACTTGTGAGACTTGATTGGGTATAACTAAGTTTTGAGAAATCTTTTCTTGCCGCCATAGGTTGTTTATATTATAAAAAATTTATCCAAAAAAATTAGAGAAATTCATGTTGCTAAATTACTGAATTTTTATTCTAATCTAAATGTTTTAATGGTTTGTACTGTATAAAGGTTTATGGAGAAAGAACTATTTTTGCAATATGTCAGAAGCAAAAAAGTTTAAATCCGGTTTTGTAAACATCATTGGAAATCCAAATGTGGGAAAGTCAACTTTACTTAATTTATTGATG
Source organism: Moheibacter sp. (assembly GCA_047972025.1). Taxonomy (GTDB): domain Bacteria; phylum Bacteroidota; class Bacteroidia; order Flavobacteriales; family Weeksellaceae; genus Moheibacter. The sequence goes on along the minus strand of JBKEAG010000076.1, from coordinate 707 downwards.
GAAGAGCGGTTGGTGATAGCGACTCACAAAGCACAGACGACTCGCCATAGAATAAGGGGAATATTGACCGGAAAGGACTATCAAGTTGTTTTTTCTGATACTCCGGGAATTTTAGAGCCGGCTTATGAGCTTCAGTCTAAAATGATGGACTATGTAAAAGAGGCTTTGGTGGATGCAGATGTGATTTTGTATATGGTAGAAGCGGGAGAAAAGCAACCTAAAAATGAAGAACTTTTTGATAAGCTGAAAAAAATAAATATTCCGGTTTTGGTTTTGATTAATAAAATAGACACGACGAATCAGGAGCGGTTGGAAATGGCTGTGGAGCATTGGCATAGCCTTTTGCCTAGTGCAGAGATATTGCCTATTTCGGCTTTGGAAAACGTGAATGTAGATATGCTGAAAGCCAAAATAATTCAATTGTTGCCAGAAGGCCCGCTATATTTTCCAGAAGATCAATTGACGGACAAGTCAGAGCGTTTTATTGTAAACGAAGTTATACGGGAAAAGATATTACTGAACTACCAAAAGGAGGTTCCCTATTCGGTTGAGGTTGTAACGCAGATTTTTAAAGAGTCACTAGGCATTATTCATATAGAAACGGATATTTATGTGGAACGTGATACTCAAAAAGGAATTTTAATTGGGCATAAAGGCGAGTCTCTAACGAAAGTAGGAAAAGAATCACGCGAAGATTTGGAAAAGTT
>JBKEAG010000073.1:0-4170 GCA_047972025.1 Moheibacter sp. | reverse complement strand
AAATTGCTTATATTTTGTAAATGTAGTTCCTTTCAGAATTTGGTTTCCCCCATAACGTTCATCATTAAACAAAGGATGTCCTATATGTTTAAAATGTGTTCTAATTTGATGCGTTCTGCCTGTTTCTAATTTGCATTCAACAAAAGTTACATAAAGAAATTGCTCTAAGACTTTATAATGTGTTACAGCATGTTTACCATGACTTCCGTCTTCAAAAACAGCCATCTGCATACGGTCTTTTAAATGTCGCCCTATATGCCCTTCTATTGTCCCTGCTTCTTCCTGTAAATTTCCCCAAACTAAAGCATCGTATAAACGATCTGTAGTTCTTGCTTTAAACTGAGAAGTCAAACTTTGCATAGCTTGGTCTGTTTTTGCTATTACCAAAAGACCACTCGTATCTTTATCTATCCTATGAACCAATCCGGGACGTTCTAATTCTGCCGACATGGAGGGTAAATTATCAAAATGATATTTCAACGCGTTGACCAAAGTCCCACTGTAATTTCCATGACCAGGATGTACTACAAGTCCGGGTTCTTTATTTATCACAACAACCGATTCATCTTCGTAAACAATATCAATTGGAATATTTTCTGCAATGACTTCATGGGTACGAGGCGGCTCATTCATTACTATTTTCACCTCATCTCCCGGTTTTACTTTATAGTTGGATTTAACCACCGAACCATTCACCCAAATCTGACCATTATCTGCCGATTGTTGAATTTTACTTCGTGTAGTGTTTTCAATAAAGTTCATTAAAAACTTATCTACTCGAAGTGGCTCTTGTCCCTTATTTGCAATAAAGGAATAGTGTTCAAATAGTTCTTGATTTAAATTCATAAAAAGAGACTATTCAACAAACTCAATTCCTTCTGGAGCCTCATCTGGTAAAGTTTGACTAGGAGTTACAACTGTACGCTGTTCTTGTGGAGTTTCTATAGCCCTCTGGTTTACGTTTAAATCTTCAGCATATTTTTTTGCAGCTATGGAGTCATTTGCCCCAAAATTTCGATATTGTCTGTCTAGCCCTCTTATTAAATCATTTAATTTATCTGACTCTTTAGCAGACAACCATAAATCGACCGGCAATCCCTGATCATAATTATCTTCCGGAAGTGGGTACTGGTAATATACTCGGAGTAATGTACTATCCATTACCATACTGTCTATATTTATCTGTCCTACTTCAAATCGATTGGCTATAATAGACGAACGTGCCTGTTCTAAGCTCATTCCGGTCATATTTTGCATAGCAACTCCATACTCTAATCCTTTACCTAAAACAACATCAACTTTTGCAAATCTTGGTAGTTCGGTTCCTTTGGGAATGTCTTTTCCTTGAAACATGATACGTAAAACCGCATCCTTTGCTAAATCAGGTTCATAAATGGTATCTCCAACTTCCAACCCGGAAAGTTTTAATTGTGTAAATGCTAATCTTTTGGATTTCCCAATTATATCTGGAAGCGGAACAGGTTTCCATGTTTTCGGATTTGCTTTTATCAGTATTTTCCTACCTTGTTTCACCATAAAACCCTTTACGGGATAGAAATCTAAAATGGCATATGGAGAATAAGTTGAATCAAATTTCGCACTATCTATTTCATAGGTCAACTTTAAATCATCCAACGTTTTTATGGCTTGTTGAATATTCATTGCTGACAAATCCGGAATTTCAATTTCTTGATTGTGGTTGGTGTAGGTGTTTAACCAAACTTTAAATACAAAATGGTACATTCCAAAGCATATACCCCCCATCAGAAGAATACTTACCCAAAACTGCCATTTTATTAACGCTCTTAGGAACTTCATTGGCTCTAAATTCTGTGGCAAATATAGAATAAAAATTGTAGTTTTTATTTTTACAATTTAAGTTTACCTTTGACTAAATTTATTTTATAAAATGTTAAACATCGCTGTAGTTGCCGGTGGTTATTCTGATGAATACAAAGTTTCACTCAAAAGTTGTGAACTTGTTTATGAAAGTTTAAATCCTGAAAAATATAACCGAGTACGCGTTAGAGTCCTTAAAGAAGGGTGGTATGCTGAAATTGAAGGAGAAAAATTCTCAATTGATAAGTCAGATTTTAGTTATATAAAAAATGATAAAAAGCATACGTTTGACTGCGTCGTCAATATCATTCATGGTACTCCGGGTGAGGACGGTTATTTACAGGCTTATTGGGAATTGATTGGACTTCCCTATACGGGTTGTCCATTTTACCAATCAGCATTGACTTTTAACAAAAAAGACTGTATCGCTGTTTTGGAAAAGTATGGGATTCCCCATGCAAAATCTGTTTATGTAAATAGAGATTTACCCTATGTTATTGATGAAATCATTGAACAAATTGGGCTTCCTTGTTTTGTAAAACCAAATCAATCCGGTTCTAGTTTGGGAATTTCAAAAGTAAAATCAAAAGAAGAAATTCTTCCTGCTCTCAAAAAGGCATTTCATGAAGACAAAGAAGTTTTGGTAGAATCTTTTTTAGACGGCACTGAAGTTTCAGTAGGCGTGATGAAATACAACGGTGAAACAAAGGTTGTGGGAATTACCGAAATCGTAAGTCATAATGAGTTTTTTGATTATGAAGCAAAATATGAAGGGGCTTCAGAGGAAATAACTCCTGCACGGATTGATGATGCTACTCGGCAAAAAATAGAAAGATTTTCTAAACACGCCTATGACTGTTTGCAAATGACCGGAATTTCCCGTTCTGAATATATAATTGTTGATGGAACACCTTATTTTTTAGAAATGAACACTTTACCGGGCTTTTCACCTGCAAGTATTTTTCCACAACAAGCAAAATACGCTAAATTAGCATTAGAAGACCTGTTTGACAGTGAAATCAAATTGGCACTAAACCGAAAAAATTTATGGAACGAATAGCTGTATTTCCAGGTTCTTTTGACCCTATTACGTTAGGGCATTATGATATAATTGAACGTGCAGTTCCTTTGTTTGACAAGGTCATTGTTGCAATTGGACAAAATGCTCAGAAAAATTATATGTTTTCATTAGAACAACGAAAAAAATGGATTGAAAACTCTTTAAAAAAATTTCCAAATGTAGAAGTAGAAACTTACGAAGGGCTTACCGTTGATTTTTGTCGAAAAAAAGGAGCTTCTTTTATTTTGAGAGGATTACGAAATCCTGCCGACTTTGAATTTGAAAAAGCCATTGCCCATACTAACCGGGCGATTACCCAACATAATATAGAAACAGTCTTTTTACTAACTTCATCCGGGAAATCCTACATCAGTTCCAGTATAGTCCGTGATGTAATCCGAAATAATGGAAATTATGAGATTTTAGTTCCGGTAGAAATTCGTATTTAGTATAGAAAGGTCAGAAATCAATCTCCAATTGTGTAGGAAGTAGCCGAAATGATTTTCGATGATGAATGGTAACTCCAAATTCCTTGATTCCTTTACGATGTTCGGCAGTCGGGTAGCCTTTATTTTTTTTCCAATTATAATGTGGAAATTCTAGGTGTAAATTTCCCATATATTCATCTCGGTAAGTCTTAGCCAAAATAGAAGCAGCCGCTATATTTCTATATTTCGTATCCCCTTTTACTATACAAGTATGAGGAATATCAAGATAAGATTTAAACCGATTTCCATCAACAACAATATGTTCAGCCTGAACATGAAGTTGTCCCAAAGCCAAGTGCATGGCAAGAATACTTGCATTTAAAATATTAATTTCATCAATTTGTATTGGTTCTACATAAGCAACTGAAAAAGATTTTGCGTTTTCTTGAATATATAATTTTAATTCATTTCGTTTTTTTTCAGATAACTTTTTTGAATCATCAACCCACTCATTATCAAACTCATTTCCTAAAATCACTGCTGCAGCAAAGACAGGTCCGGCCAGACAACCCCTCCCCGCTTCATCACACCCCGCTTCCAATATCTTATCATACAATTGGTTCTTCATCATAACTTAAAAAGGTTAAAACTTAAATTTAGTCGTCTGATTTTTATCATGTTTTTAATTTTATATTAAATTTGTTATATAAACATTAAATTCTTTAACAAATGAGTACAAAGTTAAGAGGTTTTCTTGTGCTATGTGGAATACTCTTCGGAGGCATTCTATTTGCCCAAGAAAAGACGGTTACAGGAACTGTAACTGATTCGAATGGATTTCCT
>JBKEAG010000072.1:0-8302 GCA_047972025.1 Moheibacter sp. | reverse complement strand
AAACTGAAGGAAAAAAACTTCCCACAACCAATGCTGACTTAATCAAAGAAAAAGATGTACTTAATTTAATTCAAACAGAAGTTGATTTGTACAATAAACCATTAGGACATTGGGAACAAATTAAACTATTTCGGTTAACTTCTGATGAATGGTCGGTTGATGGTAAGCAACTCACTCCTACTCTTAAATTAAAACGAAGGATTATTCTAGATTTATACAAAGATTTATACAAAGAAATGTATGAACGATATCCTGGTGAATAAAATAATTTCACAAAAAAAGTCTCAAATAGTAAGTTTGAGACTTTTTTTGTTTATAACAAACAAAAATTTACTTTTTAAATTTTGCGTATTTATTTTTGAATTTATCAATACGACCTGCAGTATCAACTAATTTCACTTTTCCTGTGTAAAATGGATGCGACGTACTAGAAATCTCCATCTTTACCAAAGGATACTCAACACCATCTATTTCAATAGTATCACGTGTTTCAGCAGTAGAACGAGTGATAAACGTTTCTTCATTACTCATATCTTTAAATGCTACTAAACGATAATTTTCCGGATGTATGTCTTTTTTCATTTTCTTGAAATTTCTTTTGCGTGTGCAAAGATAGCCATTTTTCAGAAACAAAATAATTATTTTTCAAAAATTATTGTTCCATCACGAAAAAACAAAAATAACTCAATATTTCAATTCTTTCCCCGTTCTACTTTGTACATTTTATAGATTTAATTAGCTTTGTTTTTTATATAAAAAGAATATGAAAACCCGCAACCTAATTGTATTGAGTTTATTGGCATTAATCATCGGTATTTCTTCTTGTCGTGATGATCTGGACTTTGATCTTGCTTCAAATGATCTTAGTTTCTCAACCGATACAATAAATTTAGACACCATATTTAACCACACAAATTCACAAACTTACAAATTCACCGTTCACAACAATCAAGATGAAGATGTTGAAATTCCGAGAATTGCATTGACTAGGGGCGTCGATTCCTTTTTTAAACTAAACGTGGACGGAATGTCCGGATATGAATTTGAAAATGTACCGGTTCGGAAAAACGATAGTATTTACATTTTTGTAGAAATAGCTGCGGGTGAAGCACCCATAAATCCAAATTACGAAGATGAAATTATCTTTGAAACGACCGGAAATACCCAACAAGTTAAACTGCTTTCGTATATAGAACGTGCCGAATTTCATATAACTCCGGACGGTCAGGATTATTTAGATATTGATTGTGAAACTTGGGATAATTCACAATCGCATGTGATTTTTGGTAACGTTCGGGTATTACATTGCTTGACAATCAATCCGGGTACAAAAATCTATTTTCATGATAATTCAGGATTGACTGTAAATAGTGGTGCTATTTTCGATGTTAACGGCAACCTAGGAAACGAAGTCATCTTTCGAACTGACCGCATGGACGAGCGTTCGGATTCACTTCCCAAAATGTGGGATAGAATTTTATTGAAAAATCCGGAAGTGAGTTCCAAAATAGATTATGCCGTGATAAAGGGTGGAACTGTGGGACTTGAGGTTGAAGGTTCTACAAATTTGAAAATCACCAATACCAAAATCCTCAATAACGACGAACTTGGACTCTACGCAAAAGGAGCTGATATAAAAGGATACAATTTGGTTATCAACAATAGTGATGTCGCTTCTTTAGCCATAGAAGGCGGTAGTTATGACTTTAGAAATTGTTCTATCGGAAATTTCCACAACATTGGACAAGGAGCCGGAAATAATTATAGCTTGTTTTTAAGCAATGATGGATTTCCACTTTCTCAAGCCAATTTTTACAACTGTGTTTTTTACGGACGTGCATCCAACGCCATTGTTTTTGATAATGTTTCAGGGCTTTTCAATCATGATTTCGAATACAATGTGATGCGTCTGGATTTCCCTGATGAATTCCCAACCAATACCTTTGGAAATAACCTTGTAGAAGACCCACTATTTGTCAACCCTGGCTTTGGGATGAATGATTTACGGTTCTTGATTGATTCGCCTGCAATTGGTCATGCAAGTTTTAGCTATTTAGTACCGGAAACCATGACAGACATTATGGGAGTAACTCGTACTTCTACTGGTTTAAACCCCGGTGCTTATGAAGGGTCTGTTAATCCGGATGAGTAGTATTTACATCCAATTGGAGTTGCTAATGCGGACTGTTTAAAATTCAGTCAATTTTTATAATTTACTCTGAATCGTTCACGTATGAAAAAATTTAAGCTGCCAAGATTAGAAGAAAGAAAAAACTCAAAAAAGAACTCTGTCTCTACCCTGCGGATGAAAATGGTGATAGTTTAATGGCTTTTCCTTCAAGAAACCAAGCGGATTACGAGACAATGAAAAAAGGCATTGTAAAAAGAATTTTTGATTGAAAATCTCCCGAAGAGCAAGAACAAAGCAGAAAAGAACGTGAAGAGTTGGATACTGAAATCTTCATTGATGATAGCAAATTGCGAAACTATGTGGACGATGTTTTTACAGAAAAGCATATAGAGAATCCTCGTACAGGACTTTATTAAAAGCCAAAAATACCCCCAAAGCACAAATTGCTTATTTCAATTTTGTAAATGCCTATCTTAAAGATAAAAAATCCAATCGGTTTGGAAATATTTGTTGTTTAGCTGTAGATTTAGCTGAAAATTTGCTTCGAGACCCAATTAGACCAAAAAAACAACGACACAAAAGGAAATGGTGATTTTGTTATCATCTACTGTTTTCATAAAAAAACGCAAACCCCAATCAGATTTGCGTTTTGTATTTTTTAGTATTCTCAGTTAGAACGTTACCTTTGATTTTATCTCTTTCCCATCACGAACATAGATGATGTCCACCGTATCACCTGCATTCATTTTGGCTAAACATTCCATGTAGGTGTACACCTCTTTTATTTCACAATCACCAATTTTAGTAATAAGGTCACCTTGTAGCAATCCGGCTTTTTGTCCGGGACGACCATCCATTACGCCATCTACTTTCAAACCATCTGTACTGTCAGCATAACTCGGCATGATCCCCAAAGTAACTTTGTATTTTGGAACAGCTTTCTCAGTCGAGGCTTTTGTTTTTTGGAAGGGTAATTTTTCTTCATTTCCAATTGCACCAATCATATTGAACACATAGTTGGTTAAAATTCGTTGTCCCTCATAATTGATTTTGTCAAAATCATCACTTGGCTTGTGGTAATCTTCATGTGTTCCCGTAAAAAAGAATAGTACCGGTATATCTTTTAAGTAAAATGATGTATGGTCACTCGGTCCGATTCCACTGCTATCAATCGCAACATTAAATCCGGCCGGCTTGTACCGTTCTGTGAACTCTGTAAATTTTGGACTTGTCCCTACTCCACCTATAGTCAGAACTTTATCCTTATTCAGACGTCCAACCATATCAAGATTTATCATTGCTACCACAGGGCTTTTCCATGATTTTGGCGCCCAGCCGGGAACCATTTTTTGTACGGCTAATTCTTCAGCTAATTGTTTGGATCCTATCAAACCATCTTCCTCACCGGAAAATAAGGCAAATACATAATTTGTATTTTCCTTGGTTTTATTTTGGCTGAAAATTCGGGCAAGTTCCAAAACTGTTGCTACACCGGAAGCATTGTCATCTGCTCCATTGTGAATTTTCCCTTCCGAATTTGCTTCTGTAGAATTATGGTGTTGATTTAGCCCCAAATGATCGTAATGTGCACCTATGATGATGGTTTTGTCTGCATCATTATCCAAAAAGCCAATAACATTTCTACCATTGTTATCAAATGATTCACTAGGATTATGCGGATTTAATCGAACTTTATAGTCGAACGGGTGTTCGTAAGTTTCGCTTAAAAAAGTTCCCAATCCCAATTTTTTCAATTCTGTTTCTATGTAAGTTGCTGCTTTCTTTTCTCCTTCTGAACCAGTTAAACGACCTTTAAGTTCATCACTTGCTAAATAAGAGATATGCTTTTGCAAATTTTCTTTGCTTACTAATTCCGCATCATCACCATCTATCCAATCAGCTATGAACACATTTGTTTCTCTGTCTTTTCCTTGGTGTCTATTTGAACTAAACACCAATTTTTTACCGTCCGGAGAGAACATAGGAAATGCATTGAAAATACTCTCGTAAGTAACTTGTTCCAAATTCTTTCCATCATTATCCATCATGTAAATTTGGAAATCATATCCACGGGTTGCGTGGTGGTTAGATGAAAAAAGTACTTTCTCATCAGACGGGTGCATATACGGTGACCAGTTTGCTTTGCCTAAATCTGTCAATTTTTTAAGGTTTTTACCGTCGATATCGACCATATAAAGCTCCATTTCTGTTGGCATCACCAAACCATCATTCAACAAATCTTTGTAGATTTTAATTTCTTCATCGGTTTTTGGACGAGAAGAACGGAAAATAAGTCGTTTGCTGTCATGTGTGAAAAATGCACCGCCATCATAGCCAAGTCCATCAGTAACTTGTCGAAGGTTTTTCCCTTTGATATCCATCACATAAACCTCCAAATCACCACTTCTGATAGATGTAAATGCTATCCATTTTCCGTCTGGAGAAACTACGGATTCTGCATCATAACCCGGTGTGTCAGTCAACTTTTTTACAATCTTCCCATTGAGATCTGACATGTAAATATCAAAGTCCGGAAAAATGGGCCAAACGTATTTGCCATCTGCACGCGGTGTCGGAGGTGTCGGACAATCAGGATTTCCTTCATGTGTTGAAGCATAGATAAAGTGTTTACCGTCCGGCATGAAAAAAGCACAAGTAGTACGTCCTTTTCCTGTGGAAACCAATTTTAAATCTGATGTTGTGAATTCATCATCATTTAAATCTAAAAGAAAAATCTGATCACAGTTTGCACCGATTTCCGGATTGGTAACTTGCATGACCAACTTTGTCCCATCTGGTGAAAAATAGGCCTCGGCATTGTCACCACCAAAGGTTAGTTGTTTTATATTTTTTAGATGCCTTTCTTGTGAGAAACAAAAGGAGATTAGTAAGAGTGAAATAAGCGGTAATAAGCGCAACTTCATTTTTATAATTTTAAAATTCGGCTACAAATTTACTAATCTCAAATTGATTTTATTTAAACTAATTCTAAGAAACTTTCCTTAAAAAAACTGTTTCTTGTCATAATTCATTAATTTTCTATTTTTCTAGCCAAGTTTTGAAGTCGTTTACACGTTCACGACTCACGATTAATTCATCAGAAAACTGAGAAATAAACAATTGAAAACGACTACCGGAATGTGTTATGATATTTTCAATGAATTTAAGATGAATAATTGCACTTCGACTTATTCGAAAAAAATCCTTTGGGTTTAGTTGTGATTCTAATTCACTCAGTGTTTGGTCAATCGGGTATTCACGTCCTTGTGAAAAAAGATAAGTCGATTTGTCTCGTGCAAAAAAACAACCAATTTCACTAACATCAAATGTTTTTAAATTACTCCCGACTTGGATTAAAAATCGTTCACGGTATTTCGACTCAAAATTGTTGGTCAACAGTTCTTGTAGCTGAACTGCATCCCAAACTACAGGTTTATTTTGTGCTTGAAATTTGTCTATTGCCTTTTGTAAGTCAGCTTCATTAATCGGTTTCAACAAGTAGTCGATGCTATTGAATTTAAATGCTTTAATTGCATATTCGTCATAAGCCGTGGTAAAAATAATGGAGCTTTTGGGTTGGACTTTTTCAAAGATTTCAAAACTTATACCGTCACCAAGTTGAATGTCAAGAAAAATCAAGTCAGGTTCCGGATATGACAAAAGCCAAGCGGTTGCTTCCTTTACACTATGCAAAACGGCCCGAGGTTCCATTCCTTGCTTTTGTAGTAAGCGAGTCAGATAACGTGCTGCCGGCTTCTCGTCTTCTATGATTATTAAGTTCATTCGTTCAATCGATTTTGACGTTGTTTTTCGATTTCTTTCAAAATTTGTTTATGTGTCCACTCTGAAGTATAGAAAAACCCAAATACTTGTACTCCATGAAATAATAGCCCCAACCCCCAAGCCAATAGTGGGAAAATTGCCCAATAAAGTTCCCCCGTCCATAAGTTGATTAAGTGAAATACAGTATTTCCAAGTATATAAATCACAAGATGGATATAAAAGCCGATTTTTTCGTTAACCTGTTTTTTTGCTTCCTCTATTTCTGAAGCTGTATACTCGTGGTTTTCCATTATTTAGAATATTTTGAGTTAAACTCCTCTCGTTCAATTTGGCGTTTTTCTAGTTCTTTTTTTACCATTCTGTCTTTCCAAGATGATGAATTAAAAAATCCGAATACTTCTATGCCGTGAAATGCTACGCCTATCCCCCAACCCAGCAATGGCCAATACGCCCAATCATAGTCTCCGTCTCGTAAATCTAAAAAGGTGAAAAATGTATTTATAATGATATAACTGGCTAAATTCCAATAAAACCCTTGTATTTCCTCTATCCGTTTTTTTGCTTGTAGGTATTCTTCTTTTGTATATTTTTGATTGATTTCCATAGTGATAATTTTTTTATTTAATAATGGGATTTTGACAAAAAATTCATTTGCTGATTTTTCTACTTCGACTTTTTTATTTGTAATGGCTGCATAACGTTCATGAATATTCTTCAAACCCTTCCCTGTGCTTTTTTGAAGCTGATTCTTAATTTGTAGATTATTTTGTATGACCAAATAATTATCCTGAATATAAACTCTAATTTTCAACGGTTCATCTTGCGAAATTCGGTTGTGCTTAATACAATTTTCCAATAATAATTGCAAGGAAAGCGGTACTATCTGTGCATCATCAGGAAAGGTTTCAATAAGTTCAAATTCCAATCCGTCTTCAAATCTTTTTTGTACCAAGTTCATGTAGATTCGGCTAAAGTCCAATTCTTCTTTGAGTGATACTAAGGTTTTGTCTTTCTGTTCCAATACATAGCGGTAAACGGAAGAAAGTTCGCCCACGAATTCCTGTGCTTTGTCTTGATTTTCTGAAATAAGCCCATTCAATACATTTAAACTATTGAATAAAAAATGCGGTCCGATTTGTGATTTTAACGACTCATGCTCGGTGGAAATCTGAACTACTTTTTGCTTTTGTTGCTTCAGTCGTTCTTGTTGGTAATATTGTATGAATGTCAAGACATACATAACACAGGCAATAGATGCAGAAATCCACACAATTCGTTGAGTGTCATCTAGTGAATCAGAAGATGAAAACCATTTTATAGCTTCAGCAAAACTGGATCCCTCTATCATCAAGTTCAAAATAAGTAAAATACTTCCAATCACTGCAGAAATCAATATGGATAAAACAATTCCTTGTATAAATTTCCCTACATATTCTTTCCAACCGGAAGCGTTCTCAAATCGAATTTTATAGTTTATAAAAGCATTTACTACATACAAAGGAATACCATAAAAACAAACCCAACCAAATAGGGATATAATCTTGGATATAGATGGAACTTCACTAGTAGTGGCAATATTTGCCGCAAGAAAGACTAGACCTACTCCTACCATAATCAAACTCGCATACCGAAAATGCACAAGCAGAATTTTTTGAGAATTATTTTTTTGGTCTGACATGGAATACTTTTTATTTTTCTAGTTTTTTATTTTTCACAAGTTGTGTTCAGAATTTCATCAACTTGTTTTTCGCCCCAATGAGGTTCAAAAGTCTCATCACTTTCAGCGACTAATAGTGCTTTGGCTTGTTCTATCTGTGGACAATGTTCCTTCGGGTCCGTTCCCCAAAATTCAGCTGCGCCCATATTGTACTGTGCCAATAAATACAATGCTCTTGCATTTTTTGGATTGAGGTTTAATGCATCATCATAATCTTTGATGATAGCACCTGACAATGACATCGCATAGGTTCCCGGGTCTTTGGCAACTTTCACAGTCCTGTACAGACCTCGTAGCGTTAGGATTTCAGAGTTTTCAGGTGATATCGCATCCAATTCCACATATTTTGCATCTATTTCATCAACAGTTTTGATTGCCTGAGCTTTGTTTTGTGAAAAAGCATTCAACGTACGGATGAACATAGCGTAATAGAGTGGTAACCAATTTCTTGATTCTACTTTGGCAATCCGATCAAAGTGTTGAGCAACTTTTTCTAAATCATCAGATGATTCAGCAGCACCAAATTCAGTCATTGCTTTTTGCATTTCTATTTCGTACTTAGACTGTCCATTCAACATTGTCAGAATGCTTGCAAGTACAATTGTCATGAGAATGATTAAATTTTGCATAGTTTTTAATTTTGATTGTTTGACAAGCCAAAATTCGTCTAT
>JBKEAG010000007.1:0-3646 GCA_047972025.1 Moheibacter sp. | reverse complement strand
CAAATGAGGTTGGTCTTCCAAAAACAGACTATTAGTACCTTGTATTTTGTCTAGTTTTCTTGCATACTTAGCAATTACATCTACATATTTTTGTCTTTCTTTGATTCCTTGTTTGTTCATTGTAACAATTTCTTTTCGAATTTTTCGAGCATAGAGTTCAGAATAGTCAAACTTTACCTGTTGAATTTTCAATATATCATCTCTTTTCACTTTTATCCATGAAGCATTTCTGTCTAGTCGATTATAGATGGTTATTTTAGGAACTTGACCTTTTACTTGTCGAGTTTCAAAAGTAATCAATGTAGACAATTTTACGGTAGAGCTAGATTTTGATTTAGGAGCGCTGCCTTTAAAATCTTGGAAACTTATAGGTTTTGTACTGGACCAATCTAAATAGTCGGGACTAAAAAATCCAAATAACATACCGATAGATGTTACTGCAAGTACTGCAAAGATTTTTTTCATAGTTGAAATCGTTAATAATGTTGTAAAGTTAGGATTTTTATAATACACTCAATAATTTTTCTAGAGCCATACCCCTAGAACCTTTTATAAGAACGTGTGTTTCCTTGATTTTATTATCTCGAAAGTAATTTTCAGCTTCTACCCGGTCTATAAAGAGCTTATGGTTTGAATTTTTCGGAAGATTAACTTTACTAAAGTGGTTTCCAATGCAGAAAATTGAATCAAACTTTAATTCTATAGCTAAATCTACAATTTTCTGATGCTCCTCATTGGCATATTCTCCTAATTCAAACATATCACCAAGGATTATAGCCTTATCGTTTAGGATTTTAGAAAAATTAATGAGGGCAGCTTCCATACTACTTGGGTTAGCATTATAGGCATCTAAAATAATTTCTTGGTCTTTAAGTTGGATTGTTTGGGAGCGATTATTATCAGATTTATAAGATTCAATTGCCGTTTTTATTTCATTGATTTCTATATCAAAATTTAAACCAATAGCAATGGCAGCAGCAACATTGTTGGCATTGTATTCACCTACCAATTGGCTTTGAATATGGATTGATTCATAGATAATTTTAGGACAATTTCCGTGTAAACTTTCTGTATATTTAAAGGTATAATGAGTATCAGGAAGTGAGCCAAAAGTTATTTTTTTCATTCCTTTTGTTTGCTCTACTTGTTTTTTGTCATTTCCATTAACAAAAACCGTTTTATTATTATTTTTAAGGTATTGATATAATTCAGATTTTCCTTTTATAACACCTTCTTCACTACCAAATCCCTCCAAATGAGCTTTTCCAAAATTTGTAATATACCCAAAGTCAGGTTGAGCAATACTGCATAGGGATTCAATTTCATGTAAGTGATTAGCACCCATTTCTACAATTGCAAATTCATGATTGGGAGAAATGGAAAGTAAGGTAAGGGGAACACCTATATGATTGTTTAAATTTCCTTTGGTTGCAACAACTTTATATTTCTTACTGAGGACAGTTAAAATCAACTCTTTTGTCGTTGTTTTACCGTTACTTCCTGTAAGACCTATAACAGGAATGTTAAGCTGTTGTCTATGGTGTCTAGCCAAGTTTTGCAAGGTGAGTAGAGTGTTTTCTACGTAATAAATTCCTTGTGATTCGTTAGCAAATTCTTTTTCGTCAACAATGGCATATTTTGCTCCTACTTCAATAGCCGATTGGGCAAATTTATTACCATTGAAATTTGCTCCTTTTAAAGCAAAGTATAGAGTGTTTTTTTGAATATCCCGAGTATCAGTAGAAATACCATCTACTTGTAAAAATTTTGAGTAAAGATTGTCTATTGTCATGGGGTTAAAAGTAAAAAAAATCCCAATTCAATTAATTGAATTGGGATAAGATTTTATGTATAAAATAAATTTTATTTTGTTCCTGATTTGGAGCGTTTAGATTCAAAAGAGCCTTGGTAGTCTTGTGCTACACGAAAGCCAATCCAGCTATTAGCTTCTGCTTGGTGTAGAAATCTTCTTTGTCCCGGATCTAGCCAATAGATTGGGTCTCTCCATGATCCACCTTTTACAACACGAACTTCGTCACTAATTTTAGAGGTTCTAGTCTCATCCTCTTTTTCAAGAATTACTCTACCTTTTTCGTCAACATAAAACTTGCGTTTTGGAGAATTATACATTTCTTCAGTTGAACTTAAATTTTCACCAGCACCTGTATATGAACCTTCAATGACGTTTCCTAATGAGTCATATACGACATTTGAATAGTCTGTTCCATCTTCAGATCTAGGGTTTAGAGAAGACATTAAGTCACCGTCTCGGTAATTAATATTATCTGACTCAATTTCCTTTCTGTATTTTCCGGGAAGGTTTTTGTAAACTAAACTTCCACTATTTACAGTGTCAAATTCAGCCTCTTCTATTTTTTCAAATCCACCATTTGAGTTATCAATGACAGTTTCATAGACATTTCCACGAAAGTAGTTAAAGTCATTTGCTTCATCATCAATAATTGGTCGGTAAACATCTGCAGTCCATTCAGCTACATTTCCGTACATACCGTAAACTCCAAATTCATTTGAGTCATACTTTTTCACATCACTTGTGATTGCAGAGCCATCATTTCCATATCCTCCAATTCCGGAGTAGTCTCCACGTCCTACTTTGAAATTTGCCATATATTGTCCACGTGCACGTCCTTTTTCTCCACGTAATTCATTTTGAACAACGGATTTTCCTTTATATTCGTTGTATTCTCTATCAGCGGGTAAAGCTAATGCTGCATATTCCCACTCAGCTTCTGTTGGTAGTCTAAAAGGAGTGACATCTAGAGAAGTTGTAGAGCGATTTGCTTTTTGAATACGTTGATTCGTAGTTCTAATATTGGTTTGTCTAGCTAGACGAGTGGTGTCGATGGCTTCACTTACGTTACTGTCACTATTTTTGTAAGACTCTGCGTCAAAGTATTTTGAGCCATAGTTGTACTCTTCATTTGAGTAATAGTCTCTACTCAAAATTCCTTTATCCATCAATGCCTTTTCATTTGTTCTATCTGTCAGCCAATCACAATAATTACTAGCCTGTAGCCATGTGATTCCTACTACCGGATAGTAACTAAATTCATTTGAAAATAAATAAGTTTCATTGTCAAAGTCATTTCTAGATAGTTTATTATTAAATACTTCAGGATCTGGAAGTGAGCCTTCATAAATGTGTTTGTATTGTTCTTCTTCTGGAGGAAAAACGACTTTCAACCAAGTAAGGTATTCTCTATACTGGTAATTGGTTACTTCAGATTCGCCTAAAAAGAATGAACGTACTTGCATACGTTTTGGTGAATTGTTCCAATCATGCATTACATCATCTTTTACCAACCCCATAGTGAAAGATCCACCTTCTATAAAAACCATACCGGGCCATGCTTTTACATTTGGTTTTTTCTTACCATTGAAAAACCAACCTTTTTGGTCATTGGGCTTCCATCCGGTTGTACTTGTAAATTTTTTAGTACCACCACCTTTCTTTTTCCCGCCACCTTGACCTGTACAGCTAGTAAGTGAAACAGAGATGACTACTAAAAGAATTACTATAATTCTACCCTTGTTCATATTATTAATAAATAGATGTTATTTCAATTAAATTTTCAAAAAATGATTTGCAAAGAAAACAAATTCTATTGAATTCTCAAAAGTTAAC